>DASWAW010000026.1:0-2928 GCA_036390955.1 Arthrobacter sp. | reverse complement strand
GCCTGGCAGGGCAAGAACCTGCGCGACATCCTCACCCATCTGGGCCACGACGTCGACACCCCCTGGCGGAAGCTGCCCCGGAAGGACCGCGACTGGATCCTCTTCACCGAGGAACAGCCCGTGGTGGAGGTGACGCCCCAGCGCGACCGCGTCGCGAAGCCCTACAAGGGCCGCTTCTGGAGCGCCAAGAGCTACGTCCTGCACACCCTCGCCGACTCCAAGAGCACCTCGATGCGCGACCGCGTGCTGCGCTACATGGAAACCGGCCCCTGCCCGGTCTGCGGCGGCGCCGGCCTGACCCCGGCCGCGCTCGCCGTGACCTTCGCCGGCCGAACCATCGCCGAACTCAACGCCGTCCCCATGACCGAGCTCGCCGGGATCATCCGCCCCACCACCGAGCTGAAGACCGCCGGGACCGCCTCGCGCAAACAGAGCTCCGGCGAATCCAATGAGGTGGCCGTCGCCATCACCCGGGACCTGCTGCAACGCGTCACCGTGCTGCTGGACCTCGGCCTGGGCTACCTCGCGCTCGGCCGGTCCACGCCCACCCTCTCCCCTGGCGAGATGCAGCGGCTGCGGATCGCCACCCAGCTCCGCTCCGGCCTCTTTGGCGTGATCTACGTGCTGGACGAGCCCTCCGCCGGCCTGCACCCGGCCGACGCCGAACCACTCCTCGCGGTCCTGGACCAGCTAAAATCCTCCGGCAACTCGGTGTTCGTCGTGGAGCACAACATGGACATCGTCCGCCACGCGGACTGGCTGGTGGACGTCGGCCCCCACGCGGGCGAAGGCGGCGGCGAGGTGCTCTATAGCGGCCCCGTCGCCGGGCTCGCCGACGTGGAAGAGTCCGTAACCCGGCCGTTCCTGTTCCCGAACGGGTCAGGGTCAGCGGGTGGCAACGGTAAAGCGGGGGGCAACGGGACAGCGGGTGGGTCGAAAACAGCCGACGACGGCGGCTCCCCCGTCGCCGGTACTGGCCGGGTAGCTGGCCGCCGGGACGCTGCCGGCTGGCTGGAGCTGCGCGACATCACCCGCCACAACCTGCGCGAACTCGACGCCGACTTCCCCCTCGGCGTGCTCACCGCGGTCACCGGCGTCTCCGGCTCCGGCAAGTCGACCCTGGTCAGCCAGGTGCTCGCCGAGGTCGTCGGCGCCCGGCTGCATCCCGAGGCCGACTCCGCGGCGAAAGCACCGGAGGACTTGGAGTCCGACTTCGACGAATCCGCCGGCCCGCTCAGTGTCGGCCCAGTCTCCGGACTGGACCGGCTGGACCGGCTCGTCAAGGTGGACCAGAAACCGATCGGCCGCACCCCGCGCTCCAACCTCGCCACCTACACCGGGCTGTTCGACGCTGTCCGCAAGGAATTCGCGGCCACGGACGAGGCGCGGGCACGCGGCTTCGGCGCGGGCCGTTTCTCCTTCAACGTCGCAGGCGGCCGCTGCGAGACCTGCCTGGGCGAGGGCTTCGTCGCCGTCGAACTGCTGTTCCTGCCCGGCAGCTACGGGCCCTGCCCGGAATGCCACGGCTCGCGCTACAACCCGGAAACCCTCGAGGTCACCTACCGCGGCAAGAACGTGGCCGAGGTCCTCGGCATGACGGTCAACGCCGCCGCGGAGTTCCTCGGCGCGGTCCCCGCTGCCGCCCGCAGCCTGCAGACCCTCCGCGAGGTGGGCCTGGGCTACCTCCGGCTGGGCCAGCCCGCCACCGAGCTCTCCGGCGGCGAAGCCCAGCGCATCAAACTCGCCACCGAACTCCAACGCGCCCAGCGCGGGCACACGCTCTACCTGCTGGACGAGCCCACCACCGGGCTTCACCCGGCCGACGTCGAACTCCTCATGGCGCAGCTGCACCGGCTGGTCGACGCCGGCAACACCGTGATAGTAGTGGAGCACGAGATGGACGTGGTGGCCGCCGCCGACTGGGTGATCGATCTTGGTCCTGCCGGTGGTGACGCCGGCGGGAAGATCATCGCGGTGGGGACGCCCGCCGCCGTCGCCGGGTCAAAAAAGAGCCGGACGGCGCCGTATCTGGCCGCGGTACTCGGCGGCTGAGCCGCCCTTGAGCTCCCGGACAGCTCCCGGGGTGCTCCGGGTCAGCTCCCAGGGTGCTCCGGGACCGCTCCGGGACCGCACCGGGAGAGCCGGCCTGACAACGTCGTACATAAAACGAATTTAGTGAAAATAACGTCTTGATAACGGCCAAGGGCTCGCATAGCCTAGAGTCCGTGCCCTGACAAGGGCATGAATGCCCGGTGCTGCCACCACCAGATACTGCCCGACCGGTAGACACCGCAACGACCTCTATTGTCAGGGGCGGGCAGTAGTGCGACAACGTCCGGGGACGGACCGAGCACCGGTGGCCCTCAGGAGCATCTATCCCATGAAGAAATCCACCTACAGCACTGCCGCGCGCCGCGGCGTCACCCTGGCGGCCGCCTCGATCGCCGGCGTCGCACTGTCCGCCTCGGCTGCCAACGCAGCTGTCCCCACCGCCACTGCCGGTTCCGTCTGGGATTCCCTCGCCCAGTGCGAAAGCAGCGGCAACTGGGGCACCAGTACCGGCAACGGGTACGCGGGCGGGCTGCAGTTCAGCCCCAGCACGTGGGCCGCCTATGGCGGAACCGGGTCTGCCGCCAGCGCCAGCCGTGAGCAGCAGATCGCCGTGGCCGAACGCGTCCAGGCCGGCCAGGGCTGGGGCGCGTGGCCGTCCTGCGCCGCGAAGCTTGGCCTGTCCGGCGGCGCGGTCGCTCCGCAGAGCGTGCCCGTGACGCAGGCGCCGGCTGCCGTTCCCGCGCCGGCCGCCAAGGCGCCCGTCAAGGCCGCGGCACCCAAGGCCGTTGCGCCGAAGGCCGCCGCTCCAAAGGCAGCAGCCCCGGCAGCGCGCCACCTGGCCGAAGTCCCCCTGAGCGGCGAGAGCTACACGATCCA
>DASWAW010000025.1:0-8443 GCA_036390955.1 Arthrobacter sp. | reverse complement strand
ACTGTCACGAACGAGTACTTTCCCTCGGCGGCGGTGTTAGCCGGAGTGGTCCTCTTCTGGGGCCTGGGACTCTTCGGCGGACTGTCGCTGCTAAGCGACCACCAGACTCTGCTGACCACGCTCAGCTGGCTGCTGTTCGTCTACGCTGCTGCCGTGCTGACGCCCCTCGCCGGACTGGTCGCGGTGGTGGACCTGTCGCGCCGCTGGTTGCGGAACCGGGCGTCGGGCGTCACCGGGCCCGCCCAGACGTAACTTCGGCCTAGGCCGCCATATCGGGGATATTCAAACTTGGGCTGGTCCAGCCCGGGCTATTCGAACCGCGACGTGTCGCCCATGCCGCGCCGCACTATTTCGGCCACGCCGCTGGAATAGTCGATCACCGTCGTCGGCTCCGCGCCGCAGTCGCCGGAGTCGATCACGGCGTCCACCACGTGCTCAAGCCTTTCCTTGATTTCCCAGCCCTGGGTCAGTGGTTCTTCCTCGTCCGGCAGCAACAGCGTGCTGGAGAGCAGCGGCTCGCCCAGTTCGGCCAGCAATGCCTGGACCACCGGGTGGTCCGGTATGCGCACGCCGACCGTCTTCTTTTTCGGGTGCAGCAGCCGCCTGGGGACGTCCTTGGTGGCAGGCAGGATGAAGGTGTAGCTCCCGGGGGTTACCGCCTTGATGCTGCGGAACACATCGTTGTCGATCTGGACCAACTGGCCCAACTGGGCGAAGTCCTTGCAGACCAGGGTGAAATGGTGCTTGGCATCGAGGTGGCGGATGCTCCTGATCCGGTCCAGCGCCTCCTTGTTCCCCAGCTGCGCGCCGAGCGCGTAGCAGGAATCGGTGGGGTAGGCGATCAGCCCACCGGAACGAACGATTTCCACGGCCTGGCTGATGGAACGTGCCTGCGGGTTGTCGGGGTGAACATCGAAGTATCTCGCCATGGGACGAGCTTACGCCCGACGGCGGGCCCGGCAGCTACCATGCAGCCCGCCGGGCCGCCTCGAGTCCCGCGGCGGCCAGGCGAGGTTTCCGCAAGGCCGATGCGCGGTGGATGCTTGTGCACAGACAGTTCTGTCTGATAGCTTCGTTTTCCGGTGCGGCCGATACTGTCTGCACTCACTGACCCAAGCGTCCTGCGAACGACCACCGAGAGCGAGGCCCGAATGCAGTCAATGGCGGGAAAGACAGTTCTGATCACCGGCGGCACCGGCGGGATCGGCAAAGCCACCGCACTGGGTCTGGCCGCCAGGGGTGCCCGGGTTGCCATCACCGGACGGAATGCCGGGAGGGCCGCCCGGGCGGCGGCGGAGATCCGCGCGGTGGCCTCGGCGCCTGTCGAGGTGTTCATCGCGGACCTGTCCTCCCAGCAGGAGGTCCGGCGCCTGGCCGGCGACGTGCTGCACACCCTGGACCGACTGGATGTGCTGGTCAACAACGTGGGCGGCTTCTGGAACACCCGCCGCGTCACCGTCGACGGGCTCGAGTACACCTTCGCCCTGAACCACCTCGCGCCGTTCCTGCTCACCAACCTTCTCCTTGAGCGGTTGAAAGAGAGCGGACCGGCACGGGTCGTGACAGTTTCCTCCGGAGCCCAGGCCATGGGCCGCATCGATTTCGCGGACCTGCAGGCTGAACGGTCCTACTCGGGTCAACGGGCGTACAACCAGTCGAAACTGGCGAACGTCCTGTTCAGCTACGGACTCGCCGCCCGGCTCGCCGGCACCCGCGTCACGGCCAACGTGCTGCACCCCGGAGTGGTGGCCACGGCCTTCGGAGCCGAGGACCCGGGCCCGCTGCAGGGATTCCTGACACCGCTGGTCCAGCGGTGGATGAAAACTCCGGAGCAAGGAGCCCGGACGTCGATCCATCTCGCTTCGGCGCCCGAGCTTGAATACGTCACCGGCCAGTACTTTGCCAACAGCGCACCGAAAAAATCTTCAAAACGCAGTTACAGCCAGGCCGATGCTGACCGCCTCTGGCACGTCAGCACGGCTCTGGTAGGCCTCGAATCCGATTCTGAAAGAAGCACAAACCGTCCATGACTCCACACCGCACCCTCGTCGTCGTTGCCCACCCGGACCTGGCCGCCTCCCGGATCACGGCGCAGCTCGCCACCGCCGTCAGGGACCTCGACGGCGTGACCGTCCGTGAGCTCGCATCCGCCTACCCGGACCGGCGCGTCGACGCCGTCCGGGAGCAGGAGCTCCTGCGGGGGCATGACACCATCGTGCTGCAGTTCCCCTGGCACTGGTACTCCGTCCCCGGCGTGCTGAAAGAGTGGATGGACCAGGTCCTCACTTACGGATTTGCCTACGGTGCCGGCGGGGACGCTTTGCACGGCAAGCGGCTGCAGCTGGTCATCTCAACCGGCGGCCCCGAATCGTCATACACGCCCGGGGGGCACAACCGCTTCACCATGGCCGAACTGTTGCGCCCCCTGGACGCCACCGCGCACCTGTGCGGGCTGGAAATGGCAGAACCCCTGGTCCTGCATTCGGCGCCCCGGGTTTCGCCCGAGGAACTGGCGGCGCACGCCGCGCGTTACCGGGAGCTGCTGTCGCCGGTAACGGCAACCGCCGGCCGCTGACGGCCCGGATGCGGCCCGTGCCGGGGTCACGCCGCCAGCGCCGCGAACATCACCGCCACGGGGTCACGCCGCGAGCGCCGCGAACATCACCGCCATCGATGCCGCGGCCCACCGGGGTCCCGGCGTGAGCATCAGAACCATGGATGTCAGCATCGCGGCATGGAGTCCACGACCGACCCGGGTGGCCGCGGGCGACGTGCGGCCGGCGCGGAACGCCGCGACGAGCGACGCTGCCAGCAGCAGTGCCGTCAGCCCGGAGCGCAGCAGATCGTTCTCGATCAACGGTCCCCGGTCAATGCTGCTCGTCGTGGTGGATGCGGTCGCCGAGCTGCCGGAGCGGCTCCCCGCTCCCGCTCCACTGCTTGGCGATGAACTCCGCGGCGATGGACACGGCCGTCTCCTCCGGGGTCCGTGCGCCCAGGTCAAGGCCCACCGGGCTGTGCAGCCGTGCCAGCGCCTCCTCGCCCACGCCCGCCGCACGCAGCCTCGCGATCCGGTCGGAGTGGGTCCGGCGCGACCCCATGGCTCCGATGAAGGCGACCGGAGGGGCGCGCAGGGCCACCTCCAGCAGCGGAATATCGAACTTCGGATCGTGCGTGAGGACGCACATCACGGTGCGTTCATCCACCAGACCCTGGTCCAGCTGTTCGGCGAGGTACCGGTGCGGCCAGGCGTTGACGACCTCCGCCGCATCGGGAAAGCGGGCGGGGGTCGCGAACACCGCGCGGGCATCACATACCGTGACGCGGTAGCCCAGGAACGTCCCCAGCCGGGCCAGCGCCGCGGCGAAGTCGATGGCGCCGAAGACCAGCATCCGTGGCGGCGGGGCGTAGCTGGCGAAGAAGACCCGCATCCCGGTGTCCAGCCGCTCCCCGTCGGGGCCGTAGCTCAGGATGCCGGATCGGCCGGCGGCCAGCAGGCCCTGGGTGTCATCACCGACGGCATGGTTGGCCCGCCCTGACCCGAGGTCGCCCTCGAAGCCGTCCGGCCGCACCACCAGGTGCCGGCCCAGCCAGCTGGCGTCCGGGTGTTCGATCACCGTGGCGACCCCGACGCGGCGCTCCGCGGCGATGTCCTGACTCACGGCGTCGAGTTCGGCGAAGCTGTGCCGGGAAACCGGCTCGACGAAGATGTCGATGATCCCGCCGCAGGTCAGGCCGACGGCGAACGCATCGTCGTCGCTGATCCCGTAGCGCACCAAAACGGGCGTGCCGTCCTCCTTGACCTGCGTGGCCAGCTCGTACACGGCACCCTCGACGCAGCCGCCGGAGACCGAGCCGACCGCTTCCCCCTCGGCGGTGACGAGCATCGACGCGCCCGGGAGCCGGGGGGCTGACTTGAAGGTGCTCACCACGGTGGCCAGGCCGGCGGTGTCGCCTTTCCGCCAGCCCGGCATCATGGCCGCCAGGACATCACGCACGGTCGATCTTCAGCCTTCCGATCGCCCGGATCATCCGGAATGCGGACAGCCGGCCGGCCCAGTAGGAGACGCAGGCCACGACGGCCACCAGTGCCAGGACCTTCCCGGGGTTGGTGAGCTGCTCCGCGGCGATCCCCTTCGCGAGGCTCAGGGCGTCCAGGCTGCCGGCGGGTGCCGGGGTGTGCGCCGGTGCCGCCGCCCGGGCCAGGGCAGGCGGGACCGCTGCGGGCCGGGCGCTCGGTGGCAGCCCCGGAAGTTCCGACGCCGGGGCCGGTGCCGCCGCAGCGGCGACCTTGGCAGCAGCGGCCGCCGCCTCCGCCTCGGCGTCAAGTCCGGCCGCGGGCACGGGTTCCGGCACCCCGCCCGCTTCAGACGTCCCCGCGGCGCCCGGCGTCCCGGCGGCCGCCGGCGCTGTGATCATGGCCTGGAGATTGCCGGCGAACAGGGCCATCATCTGTTCGGTCACGCTGCCGATCACGCCCTTGCCCATCGCGGCCGCCTTGCCGGAAAGGGACAGATCGGCGTTGACGGTGCCCCGGGTGGTGCCGCCGGCCTCTTCCGTCAGGAGCAGGGTCACCGTGGCTTCCGCGGTTCCCTGGCCGCGCGTTTCCTGCGCTTTGCCGCCCAGTACGGCACGGTGTTCGGCGGCGTTGCGCTCCACGACGTTCAGCAGGCCCTTGTACTGCATGTTGACCGGGCCCAGCTTGACCGTCATGCCCACCTGATAGGCGTCGTCGGAGAGTTTGTTCAGGATTCTGGCGCCGGGGACGCAGCCGGCCACGCGTTCGAAGTCCATGATGGTGTCCCAGACCGTGTCGATCGGTGCGACGACCGAGAATGTGCTGTCTATCTGCATTAGCTGTTCCCTCTTTCCTTGCATAATGGCTGGCCGTCGCCGCGGATTGCGGCTGCCACCTCTGCCAAAGCCGTGTAGTTGTGTCCGCTGACGAAGGCATCGCAATACGGCAGGGCCGCCGCCATTCCGCCGGCCAGCGGCTGATAGCCCGGGGCGCTCTTGCGTGGATTGACCCAGATGATCCGGTGCGCCAGCCGGCGGAGCCGCGCCATCTGGGCCGCCACCTGCTCCGGGTCCTCCTGCGCCCAGCCGTCCGAGAAGATCACCACCACCGCGCCGCGGGCCAGGCCGCGGCGGCCGTGTTCGTCGACGAAGTGCCGGATACTGTCGGCAATCCGCGTGCCGCCGGCCCAGTCCGGGGCCGCCACCGCGGCGCGGGCCAGGGCCTCGTCCGGGTCACGGAGCGCCAGTTGCCGGGTCAGGCGCGTCAGCCGGGTGGAAAAAACGAAGGCCTCGGCACCGGCAGTTGCCACCGCTCCCTGCAGCAGCGACACGAAGATCCGGGCATACGGTTCCATCGAACCGGAGACATCGCACAGCAGCACCAGCTTCCGGCGCTGCTCCCGGCGTCGTGCATACAACAGCCGGGTGGTGTCCGTGCCCGAGCGCCGGGCCGCCCGGACCGTGGCGCGGACGTCCAGCCGGGCGCTGCTGTGCGTTGATTTGCGGGTGCGGCGGCTCAGGCGCCTTGGGGTGGCGAGCAGCAGCCGGGACGCCAGCCGCCTGATCTCCAGCACTTCCGCTTCGGAGAGCCGGTCGAAGGACATCTGGTGCAGCCGCTCCTCGGTGGAGGCCATGGCCAGCACGGCCTCCCGCTCCGGGGCGTTGCGGTCCCCGCTGTCGGGTCCTGCGGAGGCAACTGCCGGCGCCGTCCGCGGGTGCGGCGGCGCGGCGCCCGGGGCGCGGTCCTCGGCCGGGGAGGGCCTCGTGCGCGTCTCCTCCGGGCCGCCGGGCGGTGGCTTGGCGGGGGCCAGGGGGCCGGCGGGCCGGCGGGCCGGGTCGAAGCCGCCACGGAACACAGCGGAGAAGACGGCGTCGAAGACCGGCAGCTGCTCCCGGGTTGACACCAGCACCACCCGGCAGGCCCAGTAGAGCGTGTCGACGCCGGTGGGCGGGACCAGGCGGAGGGACTCGGCCAGCCGGACCGCCCGGTCCGGCGAGCAGGTCAGCCCGGCCCGGCGCAGTACGGTGAGGAACGCCGCAGCCAGGCCGGCGGCCTCCACCGTGGGTGCGGCGGGCAGGGCGTCCGTGGTTCCAGCCATCGACGGGCTCACCCGCCCGTGCCGGCGACGAGCCAGCCGGCCCCGCGTGCGCCGACCAGTTCCAGGTCATCGCGGTTCTTGACGATGGAGCCGAGGGTCTGTTCCGCCGTCACGGCGTCGATCTGTCCGATGCCCAGAACGGCGAGCGCGGACACCCAGTCGATGGCTTCGGAGATCCCGGGCGGTTTGGCGAGGTCCAGGGTGCGCAGTTTCGTGATCGCCGCGGCGGCCTGCAGGGCCAGCGGCCCGCTGCTGGCCGGCACCCTCCGGCGCACGATTTCCGCGATCCGCTCCGGACCCGGGTAGTCGATCCAGTGGTAGAGGCAGCGCCGGGTCAGGGCGTCGTGCAGGTCCCGCGTCCGGTTGGAGGTCAGGATGACGATCGGGGGGTGGGTGGCGCGGATGGTGCCCAGTTCCGGGATGGTGACTGCCGCCTCGGCGAGCAGTTCGAAGGTGAAGGCCTCGAACTCGGCATCGGCGCGGTCGATCTCGTCCAGCAGGAGGACGGCGGGGCGCGGCCCGGGATGCTCGATCGCCTGCAGCAGCGGCCGGCGCAGCAGGTACTCCGGGCCGAAGAGGTCGGTTTCGGTGACGGACGCGTCCCGGACTTCCGCCAGCCGGATCCCGAGCAGCTGCCGCTGGTGGTTCCACTCGTAGAGGGCCTCGCCGGCGTCGATTCCCTCGTAGCACTGCAGCCGGTACAGCGGCGTGTCCAGCAGCTCGGCCAGGGCCTTCGCCGCCTCGGTCTTGCCGACGCCCGCCTCGCCCTCCAGCAGGATGGGCTGCGGCAGCCGCACGGCCAGAAACAGTGCCGTGGCCAGTCCGACGTCGGCCAGATAGTCCTTGCTGTCCAGGGCCGCGACCAGCGAGGCGACATCGGGGATCCGCCGCTGGACGTCCTCCTCCGCGCCGGTGCGCGCCGCCGTGTTCATAGCGCGCCCTCCAGTGCGGCCAGGACCCGGCGGTAGTCCTCTTCCGTGTCAACATCCGGGGGAACGGGGCCCGGAACACGGAGTTCGACGACGTCGCCTGCGCGCTGCTCCAGCAGCTTCCAGACCGCCTTGTCGCCGTGCAGGGCCGCCAGTGCCGGGAACATCCGCCGGCCGAAAGCCAGGGGGTGGCCGGCGCCGTCGTCGTACCGGCAGACGGCGATGCCGGGGGCGCCCCCGCCGGTGTCCGGCCCGCCGGCGAACAGCAGCCCCAGCAGTGCCCGGACGGTGTCGGCCCGGACACCGGGCTGGTCCCCGAGCAGCAGGACCACGGCGTCCGTGTCCGGGTGGAGCGCGGCGATGCCGGCGGAGATCGAGGAGGAGCAGCCCGCGCCGAAGTCCGGGTTGAGCACGATCTCGCAGCCCGTGGTGTCGACCGTGCGCTGCACGTCCCCGGCGGCACCACCCAGGGCCAGCACCGTCTGGTTGAAGCCGCAGTCCCGGGCGGTCGCCAGCACGGCGTCGAGCAGGACGCCGTGGCCGTAGGGGAGCAGCTGCTTGGGCCGGCCCAGGCGCCGCGATGCGCCGGCCGCCAGGACCAGGCCCGCCGTCCGGTGCGGTCCGGGCGGCCGTTCAGAGGGTGAGGGCATAGCGCTCCGGATCTTTGCGGAAGGCCGCACGGCAGCCGGGCGAGCAGAAGTACACGGTGACACCGTTGTGCTCGAGTTGCAGCGAGGATTCCACGGCGGCGACGGTCATGCCGCAGACGGGGTCGATGGCCGTCGCCGGAGCTTCTGCCGCCGGCGCTGGCGCCGGTGTCGGTGCTGGTGCCGGGGCGGTATGCCGGGCCTTCGCCCGCTCCTGGATGAGCTGGGCCAGGATCGAGAGCGCGATCTCACCGGGCGTGCGGGCGCCCAGCCGGAGGCCGGCCGGGGTGCGGACACGGGCGCGCTGCACCGGGTCGACGTCGAGGGATTCCAGCACCGCGGCGCCCCGGGTTCCGCTGGCCACGAGTGCGACGTACGGGACTCCGGCGCGGAGGGCCGCCTCAAGCGCGACTTCCTCCGCCTTGCCGTGTGAGGCCACGATCAGCGCCGCATCGTCGGCCCGCGGTGCCGCTGATTCACCGTCGGTGAGTTCCATGGCCAGGCCGACGCCGGAGCCGAGGGTTTCCAGGGCCTGCGCCACCGGCGTCGTGCCGACCACGAGCACCCGGGGCGCGGGGATGCGCGGCTGGAGGAAGATCTCGATGGCGCCGCCGCTCAGGCAGGGGTTGGAAACCTCCACCGCGCCGTCCCCGGCGCTGCGTGACGGCTCGCCGGGGAGAACGCGCAGCAGCAGCGGTTCCTGGGACGCCAGGACCTGCAGGCTGTATTCGCGCACCGAGGACTCGACGCAGTT
>DASWAW010000024.1:0-1976 GCA_036390955.1 Arthrobacter sp. | reverse complement strand
CCACCAGAGCAAGGCAACTTGCTTGATGCAGTACCACCGGCCCAGCCGGCATGGACTAAAATGCGGACGTAGCTCAGCTGGTAGAGCACCACCTTGCCAAGGTGGATGTCGCGAGTTCGAATCTCGTCGTCCGCTCTCTTTATTACAACTCCACTCCGGATCCTTCCGGTTGCGGGCGATTGGCGCAGCGGTAGCGCGCTTCCCTGACACGGAAGAGGTCACTGGTTCGATCCCAGTATCGCCCACCATGAGAGCGGCTCCCCCGGAGCTGCTCTATTTTTGTATCCGCCCGCCCTGGGGCCCCTGCAGGTCCTTTGACTCTGTGCACCCGATCCGCTTTCTTTTACCCTGTGGGCGGACACCCTTGGCACCCCCGGAACCTCCCGCTAGGGTAGAAAGCGCTAGGAGCGATCTGGCTCCGCGACCGAAGGGAGGTGCCCGTGGGTTTACTTGACGATCTAAAGGGCAAGGCTCAGCACTTAATTGGTGGCAACGAACAAGCCATCAAGGACGGCATCGAAAAAGCCGGCGATTTCGTCGACTCTAAGACCGGCGGAAAGCACGCCGACAAGATCGATGCCGTGCAGCGAGGCGCTTCCGACTTCGTGGACAAGGCGAACGACCGGCCGAATACGGCCCCCGTCGTCGATCAGACTCCCGTTGCCGGTGAGCCCCCCGTAGCCGGGGAACCCCGCCAGCCAGGCCTCTGACCCAGATACGTCAGCGAGGTGCCGGTCCCGCCGAGAGGCGGCGCCGGCACCTCCGGCATTTAACGGCACAAACGGCAGCGCTCGGTGCTTAACGACAAACGCGGGGTCACTCCAAGCCCATCCCCGGCATCAGGATGGGCTTGAAGTGACCCCGCGTTGCTGGGAAAGGTTAGGAGGGTTCGTGGTTCTGGCCCTCGCGGGCGAGGGCGGTGAGCCTGGAGACGGCGCGGAAGTACTTCTTCATGTACCCGCCGGTCATCATTTCCTCGGTGAAGAGCTGGTCGAACGGCACGCCGCTGGCCAGGATCGGCACGTCCTTGTCGTAAAGCCGGTCCGCGAGCACCACGAACCGCAGCGCGACGGCCTGCTCCGTGATGGTGTGGACGTTCTTCCAGACCACGCCCTCGATCCCGTCCAGCATCTGGCGGTACCGGCTCGGGTGGACGCCGGCCAAGTGGTTGATCAGCGTGCTGAACTCGTCGCGGGCCACCGTTTTGCCGTGGAACTCGTTCTGCATGTGGTGCGTCAGCTGGTCGTTCGGCAGCGGCTGCGGCGCGGCGGGCAAGCCGCGGTGGCGGAAGTCCTCGCCGTCAATCCGGACGACGTCGAACTGGTCCGCCAGCACCTGGATCTCGCGGGCGAAGTCGACGGCGGCGAAGCGGCCGTCGCCGAGTGAACCCGGCAGGGTGTTGGAGGTGGCTGCGAGCTTGACCCCGGCGTCGGCCAGTTCACGCATGAGCCGTGACATCAGGACGGTGTCGCCCGGATCGTCAAGCTCGAATTCGTCGATGCAGACCAGCTTGTAGTGGCTCAGGGCCTCGACGGTTTTGCGGAAGGACAGCGCCCCGACCAGGTTGGTGTACTCGACGAAGGTGCCGAATGCCTTGGGCCCGGGGGCCGCGTGCCACAGCGAGGCGAGCAGGTGGGTCTTGCCGACGCCGAAACCACCGTCGAGGTAGATGCCGGCGCGGGACATGTCCTTCTTGCCGAAGAGGCGTTTGAAGAGCCCGTCGCCGTCGCGGGCCCCGACGTTCGCCGCGAAACTTTCCAAGGCCCGGACCGCGTTCGCCTGGCTCGGCTGGGACGGATCCGGCCGGTAGCTGGAAAACGAAACCTCACCGAAGCGCGGCGACGGATAAAAACCGTTGAGGAGTTCATCCACTGAAACTGCCGGGGTGCGGGCGGCGAGCTGTTCGATCTGTACCAAGGTGGTCCGTTCTGCTGGTCTCTTGTCCCCAGACAGAATACCGGCAATGCGCGGACAGC
>DASWAW010000023.1:0-2254 GCA_036390955.1 Arthrobacter sp. | reverse complement strand
GATCCTGAACTGGCGCGCCGTCTGCGGCCAGTGCCGGGCGTGCGCCAAGGGACAGCCGCAGTACTGCTTCAACACGCACAACGCGACGCAGAAGATGACGCTGGAGGACGGTACGGAGTTGTCGCCGGCGCTCGGCATCGGCGCCTTTGCGGAGAAGACACTCGTCGCCGCCGGGCAGTGCACCAAGGTGGACGACGACGCCGACCCTGCCGCCGTCGGGCTGCTCGGCTGCGGCGTGATGGCCGGCATCGGCGCCGCCATCAACACCGGCGAGGTCAAGCGTGGCGAGTCTGTGGCCGTGATCGGCTGCGGCGGCGTTGGCATTGCCGCGATCGCCGGGGCAAAGCTGGCGGGCGCCACCACGATCATTGCCGTGGACATCGACGCCAACAAGGTGGACATGGCCAGGTCCCTGGGCGCCACCCACGGGGTGGACTCGAGCCGGGAGGATCCGGTCGACGCCATCCGTGCGCTGACGGGAGGCCACGGCGCCGACCTGGTGATCGATGCGGTCGGCCGTCCCGAAACCTACAAGCAGGCGTTCTACGCCCGTGACCTCGCCGGCCGCGTGGTGCTCGTGGGGGTGCCGGCGCCGGACATGAAGATCGAACTGCCGCTGCTGGATGTCTTCGGCCGGGGCGGGTCCCTGAGGTCCTCCTGGTACGGGGACTGCCTGCCCGCACGGGACTTCCCGATGCTGGTGGCGCTGTACCGGCAGGGCAACCTGGACCTGGACGCCTTTGTGACCGAACGGATCACCATGGACCAGGTGGAGGAGGCCTTCGCCAAAATGCACGAAGGCAAGGTTCTTCGTTCGGTCGTTGAAGTCGCTGCGGCGGCCGGAACGTAGAGGGCCGGAGCGTCGATAACCTGAGCATCGACTAGGGGAAACAGGTCACCCTCCGACGGAGCTCCGTCGGAGGGTGACTTTTCGTGCCGCTATCCGGGGGGCGTAGATCCGGCCGGGGCGGGGACGGCTCGCCTAGCCGAGCCAGGCATCCACCGCCTTCTGGTGCGCGTCCACCCACTTCTTGGCCGCGGCCTCGGGCGTCATGCCGCCCTGGATGTCCGTGGCCACGGCATTCTGGTCCTCGTTGGTCCACTTAAAGGCCTTGGCCAGCTTGGCTGCCGGTGAGCCGCTGTCATCGAACTTCTTGGAAATGATCTTGTTGAGCTTGTAGACCGGGTAGTCGCAGGCCACCTTTTCCGGGTTCGCGTCGCAGCCCTCGGTCCACGCCGGCAGATTGACCTTCTTGAGGGCAACCTCGGACAGGAACCACTGGGGCTCGTAGAAATAGCCCAGGAGCGGCGTCTTGTTCTGCTCCGAGGTCCGGAACGACTGGATCAGGGCGGCCTCCGACCCGGAGAACACCACCTTGTAGTCCAGGTTAAGGTTCTTCACCAGCGCCTCGTCATTGGTGACGAACGCGGGGTCGCCGTCGAGGACCTGGCCCTTTCCGCCGGATTCGGACGTGGCGAACATCGAGGCGTACTTGTTCAGGTTCGCCCCGTCCGTGATGTCCGGGTACTTTTCCGCCATCCACGGCGCCACATACCAGCCGATGTGGCCTTCGTTGCCCGTGGGGCCGGCGTCGACAGCGACCTTCTGCTCTGTGATGTACTGCTTGGCCAGATCGTCATGGCCCCAGTTTTCTATCACAACATCCACCTCGCCGGATGCGAAGCCCTGCCAGGAGATCTGCTCGTTCAGGTCCTTCTGGACCACGGTGCAGCCAAGCTTGTTCTTCGCCACGTAGCTGTAGACGGCGGCATTTGCCGTGTAGCCCACCCAGGCGTTGAGCGCCACGTTGACCGTTCCGCAGGGCGCCGCACCGGCGGCAGCCGGGGCTGCGGCCGCCTGGTTCACGGAGGCACCGCCGCAGCCTGCGAGCAGCAGGGCGGCGGCAGCGGCCCCCGCCACCGCCGGGACAGTTCGTTTCAACAGCAGTCCAGCTTTTTTCATCGTTAGATCTCCTTGTTCGGGTGCGGGTCCTCCGGGCCGCGCGCCTCGGCGCGGGGCCCTCGCCCTGCGCGTGGGCGCAGGGCCGGCGTTTACAGGCAGTGCGGTCAGGTTGCGGTGGTTTTTTTCGGTGAGGGGATTTTCCGCACCGGGGTGGCTGCGGCAGCCTGGGTCATCCTGTCCAGCAGGATGCCGAGGAAGACGATGGCAAGGCCGGCGGCGAGGCCCTTGCCGAAGAGCGAGCTTTGGACGAAGCCGGCGACGACGTCGTACCCGAGGCCGCCTGCGCCCACG
>DASWAW010000022.1:0-5156 GCA_036390955.1 Arthrobacter sp. | reverse complement strand
GGCATGATCAGGTAGTAGGCGCCCAGGGCGTACTTGAAGTTGGGGCAGGAAACCTCAACGATCTCCGCGCCGGCCTGCTTGAGCAGCTCGAGGGATTCGTTGAAGCGGTTCTCGACGCCGGCCTGGTAGCCCTCGCCGTGGAGTTCCTTGATGATGCCGATCTTCATGCCGCGCACGTTGCCGATCGACGCGGCCGCCACAAGGTCCTCCAGCGGGTCCTGCAGCGAGGTGGAGTCGTGCGGGTCGTGGCCGCCGATGACCTGGTGCAGCAGGGCGGAGTCCAGCACGGTACGGGAGACCGGGCCGATCTGGTCCAGCGAGGAGGCCATGGCGATCGCGCCGTAGCGGGACACGCCGCCGTAGGTGGGCTTCACTCCGACGGTGCCGGTGACGGCTCCGGGCTGGCGGATCGAGCCGCCGGTGTCGGTGCCGAGGGCCAGCGGGGCCTCGAAGGCCGCGACGGCGGCAGCGGAGCCGCCGCCGGAGCCGCCGGGGATCCGGTCCAGGTCCCAGGGGTTGTGGGTGGGGCCGTAGGCGGAGTGCTCGGTGGAGGAGCCCATCGCGAATTCGTCCAGGTTGGTCTTGCCCAGGATCGGCATCTTCGCGGCGCGCAGGCGCTTGACCACGGTGGCGTCGTAGGGGCTGTGCCAGCCTTCGAGGATCTTCGAGCCGGCCGTGGTGGGCTGGCCGACCGTGACGATCAGGTCCTTGACGGCGATCGGCACACCGGCGAGGGCGTGGAGTTCTTCGGCTGCGGCGCCGCCGGCGGCGCGGATCGCATCCACCTCGGCGGCGACGGCGAGCGCCTCGTCCGTGTTGACGTGCAGGAAGGCGTGGACCTTGCCGTCGACGGCGGCGATGCGGTCCAGGTGCGCCTGGGTGACCTCGACGGCGGAGACCTCGCGGGCGGCGAGCTTGCCGGCGAGGGCTGCGGCGGAGGAACGGATCAGTTCGTTGTTCTCAGTCATGTTCTTAGCCCTCATCCAGGATTGCCGGGACCTTGAAGCGGCCTTCGTACGCGTCGGGGGCGCCGGAGAGTGCCTGCTCGGCGGTGAAAGTGTGGCCCACAACGTCCTCGCGGAACACATTCGTCAGCGGGATCGGGTGGGACGTGGCCGGGACATCATCACCGGCGGCTTCACTGACGGATTTCACTGACTCGACGATGACGGCGAGTTCGCCGGCCATCCTGTCCAGCTCTTCAGCACTCATCTCGATGTGCGCGAGACGCGCGAGATGCGCGACGTCGTCGCGGTTGATCGCAGCCATGGATCTCCCCTGCAAGTTCGGATTATTTTCCGTCCCAGTCTACGTGTCCCTGCGTGTTGTTACTGTCCGGCTGATCGCCGGCTGTGGTCACCTTCCGGCGCCAGGCCGGACGATCCTCCGCGTGCTCGCTCGTCCCTCGCTTAGACGCACGCTTCCGGATGTCCGTCCCGTCGCCGATGTGCCTTTGCTCGCCCTCGGCGACAGCGGACTCTCCACCACGACAACGAGACTGTCGAGTCCGGAAAAATTCCGAACTCGACAGTCTCGTTGTTTGATTTTGTGGTGCTGGTTGTTTGTTAGCCGACGGCGATGGCTCCCGTGAGGACTCCTACCCCCAGCATGACCAGGGAGATGACGGCCGTGCGCCAGAGGACCTTTTTGTGGTGGTCGCCCAGGTCCACCTTCGCGAGGGAGACCAGGAGCAGGATCGCGGGGACCAGCGGGCTCTGCAGGTGGAAGGGCTGGCCGGTGATCGAGGCGCGGGCCATGTCCGCGGCGCTGACGCCGTAGTGGGCCGCCGTCTCACTGAGGACCGGCAGCACGCCGAAGTAGAAGGCATCGTTGCTCATGAAGAACGTCATGGGGATGCTGAGCACGCCGGTGATGATGGCCATGAACGGGCCCATGTCCGAGGGGATGATGGCGACGAGCCACTCGGACATCGCCTTGACCATGCCGGTGCCGTTGAGGACGCCGGTGAGGACCGCCGCGGCCATGACCATGCTGACGACGGCAACGATCGACGGTGCGTGCGCGATCAGCTGGGCACCCTGGTCCTTGACCTTCGGGAAATTGACCAGCAGGGCGATCGCGGAACCCACCATAAAGACGAACGGCAGCGGAATGACGTTGGCGACGAGCGTGACCATGACGGCAGCCGTCAGGGCCAAGTTGAACCAGAACAGCTTGGGACGCAGTGTCTTGCGGCTGGGGTCCAGTGCGGTGTCCGCCATGGCGGTGTCGCGGTCGTCGACCAGGTCCTCGGTCCGTTCCAGGACTGCTACGGAGGAGCCGCCCGCTGAGGGGCTTCCGGCGGCGGGGGCTCCCCCGGCGGGGCCGGACGACTTCCGGCCGAAACCGAAGCGGCCGGTGCCGCCCAGGGGCGAGCCGCCGTCGAACGTGTTAGCGGCATCCCAGATCTCAGGAGCGACGGCGCGGAGCCGGTTGCGCTCCTGCAGGCCCAGCAGCCAGGCGAACACGAACACCACAACGAGGCCGGCAATGAGCGAGGGGATCATCGGGACGAAGACATCGTTGACGTCGAGCTTCAGCGCGGTTGCGGCACGGGCGGTGGGGCCGCCCCACGGCAGGATGTTCATGGTGCCGTTGGCGAGGCCCGCCACACAGGTCAGGACCACGGGGCTCATCTTGAGGCGCAGATAGACCGGCAGCATGGCCGCGGTGGTGAGGATGAAGGTGGTGGAGCCGTCGCCGTCGAGTGACACAGCCGCTGCGAGGATGGCCGTGCCAAGGACCACCTTGGCGGGGTCGTTGCCGAGCTTGCGCAGGATGAACCGGACCAGCGGGTCAAAGAGCCCGACGTCGATCATCAGGCCGAAGTAGATGATGGCGAACATCAGCAGGGCCGCCGTGGACGTCATCGACTTCATCGAGTCCATGACCATGGGGCCAATGCCCAGTCCGGCGCCGGCGAACAGTCCAAAAACGGTGGGAACGATAATGAGCGCCAAGACTGGCGTCAGCTTCTTCGTCATGATCAGCACCATGAATACCGCGATCATGGCGAATCCTAGTAATACCAGCACGGCCGGCTCCTTCTTCATTGAATCGCACCACCCCGGTGTGATGCGTACAACAGACGTTAGAGTGGCCTCCGTCACGGCTGGGTCTTTGCCTCATTTGATTGGCATACTGCTTATTGGACGCATTTTGCGCATTGTGCTCACACGCCTGGAAGGACCGCCGTGCCACGCTTGACCCGCCGGGCCCCCCTGCGCTTCTCCACCCAGACCCTGCTGCTCCAGCTGGGGGTCGTGGCGCTGGTGGTGCTCCTGACGAGCGCCGTCCACATCTGGCTCACCTGGGAGCGGCTGGGCCGCGAGGCGGAGAACCAGGCGCTGACGCTGGCCCGGACCGTGGCCTCGGACCCGCAGGTGCGGGCCGAAGTCCAGCAGATCAGCGCCCAGCCCGGCACTCCCCCGGCCGCCGAGCTGCTGGGCGGGCCCCTGATGGCTGCCGCCGAGGGCGCCCGCACCCGCACCGGCGCCCTGTTCGTGGTCATCACCGACGAGACCGGCTTGCGCCTCGCGCACCCCGATGCCGATCGGCTCGGCGAACGGGTCAGCACGGACCCCTCCGAGGCGCTGGCCGGCAAGGAGGTCACCACCCGGAACACCGGCACACTCGGCCCCTCCGCCGGGGCCAAGGTTCCGGTGTTCGCCCCGGACTCGGGCACCGTGGTGGGCGAGGTCAGCGTGGGCTACTCCACCGAAACCATCGGCCAGAGCCTGGCCCGGGACGTCGTCCCGATCGCCCTGACCGCCGCCGGGGCACTGCTTGTCGGCGTCCTGGCCTCCTTCCTGCTCCGGCGCCGGCTCCAGCGGCTGACGCTGGGGCTGGAACCGGAGGAAATCAGCACCCTGGTCCACGACCAGGTGGCGGTCCTGCAGGGCGTCGACGACGGCGTCATCGGCGTCGCCGCGGACGGCCGGATCAGTGTCTTCAACGCCGCCGCCCGGCGCCTGCTCGGACAGCCCGACCTCACCGGGACGCCGTGGGCCGATGCCCCGGTCCCGGTCCAGCTGCTCGCCCTGACCCGGGCCGACGCCGCCGAAGGTGACGCGGTGGAATTCGTCGCCGGCGGCCGGGTGCTGGTGGCCAGCGCCCGCAAGGCCCTGCACGGCCGCGAGGACCTGGGCTGGGTGGTCATGCTGCGGGACCGGACCGAACTCCAGCACCTGACCCGCCAGCTCGACGCCGTCGGCACCATGTCCACGGCGCTCCGGGCCCAGCGGCACGAGTTCGCCAACCAGCTCCACACCATCGCCGGGTTCATGAGCATCGGCCAGCACCAGCAGGCCCGGGACTACCTGGCCCGGCTGGCCGCCACCGGGCCGCTGAAGTTCCCCGTGGACCAGGCGGAGCTGCTCCAGGACCCGTACCTGCAGGCCTTCCTCGGCGCCAAGGGGGTGGAGGCGGACGAACGCGGTGTGAGCCTGCGGCTCGGCCCGGAAACCCTGGTCCGGGGCCAGGTCACCGAACCGCAGGAAGTCACCACGGTCCTGGGCAACCTGATCGACAATGCGGTGAATGCCGCCGTCGCGGGCTCGGCGCCGGACCGCTGGGTGGAGGTGGAGGTCCTCGACGGACCCGGCACCGGGCCGGGCGGCGGCACGCTGCACATCGTCGTCGGGGACTCCGGCGACGGTCTCCCGGCCGCTGCGGCGGACAGCGCCGACGCCGATGCGGTGTTCGCGGAAGGATTCACCACCTCGGAACGGCCGGCCCGGGCGGGCGCAGGCCAGGGCCTGGGCCTTGCGCTGGCCCGGCAGCTGGCGCGCCGCCGCGGCGGGGACGTGCGGGTGCTGGACCCGGGCTCCCCCGGCGGTCCCGGCGCGGTGTTCATGGCAACCCTGCCGGGGACGACGGCGCCCCATGCGACAGCGCCCAATGAGACAAAGCCCAACGAAAGGGACAATGATGTCTGAGGATTTCCGGGTGTTGATTGTCGATGACGATTTCCACGTCGCCAAGCTGCATGCGGCCTATGTGGACTCGGTGGCGGGGTTCCTGGCCCTGCCCCCGGCCGGGTCGGCGTCGCAGGCGCTGCAGGCGATCCACAGCCTGCGCCCGGACCTGGTGCTGCTGGATGTCTACCTGCCGGATGCCTCCGGACTGGACCTGCTGCGCCAGCTGGATGTGGACAC
>DASWAW010000021.1:0-15751 GCA_036390955.1 Arthrobacter sp. | reverse complement strand
CACCGGCGAGCTCCTCCACATGCCGAACTACCCGCAGGAGGGCGCCACGCGCGGCGGTCACATCCCCGGCGCGGTCAACATTCCCTGGTCCCAGGCCGTCAAAGAATCGGACAGCACCTTCAAATCCGCGGACGAGCTGAGGGCTCTCTATCAGGCGAAGGGCATCAATCCCGAAGGTGACATCATCGCCTATTGCCGCATCGGCGAGCGCTCCTCCCTCACCTGGTTCGTCCTCAAGTACCTGCTCGGCTATCCAAACGTCCGCAACTACGACGGCTCCTGGACCGAATGGGGCAATGCCGTCCGGGCCCCGATCGTCAAGGGCACCGAACGCGGCACGGTACCGGCTGCCAAGTAACCGCCGTCCGTGGACACCGCCACCGGGTCGGCACCGGCACCACCACCGGGACCGGGACCGGGACCGGGACACAATCGCCGCGCGTGCGTAAGCTGGAAGGGATGAATACTTCTGCCCTCCCCACCGCACTGGCGGAAATTGTTGACGACTTCCAGGCCGTAACCGAACCCGAACGGCTTCAACTGCTGCTCGAGTTCTCCCGTGAGCTCCCGGAACTCCCCGACCGGCTCAAGGACCACCCGGAGCTGATGGAGCAGGTGGTCGAGTGCCAGTCGCCGCTGTTCCTGACGATCGAAACGGAACCGTCCGACGGCGGCGCGGCCGACAGCGTCCGTCTCTTCTTCAAGGCGCCGCCCGAAGCCCCGACCACCCGCGGCTTCGCGAGCGTGCTGCACGAAGGCCTCGACGGGCTGAGCCCGGCAGAGATCCTGGCGGTCCCGGACGACATGCCGGAACTGCTGGGCCTCACCCGGGCCATCACCCCGCTGCGGATGCGCGGGATGACAGCGATGCTGGGCCGGATCAAGCGCAAGGTTGCTGCCCTCCCGCAGCAGTCCTGACCGGGTCCCGGACACCACCCGGATATCGGGACAGAATGTCACGCAAGCAGGCGTCACAAGGAACCCCGGCCACCGCAGCACTGGCGGCCGCCGGGGTTCCTTTCGTTGCCCACCCCTACAGCCATGACCCGGCGGCGGCCAGCTACGGGCTGGAAGCCGCGGAGGTGCTGGGTGTCGATCCGGCCCGGGTGTTCAAAACCCTGATGGTCGACGTCGACGGCCGCCTCGCCGTCGGCGTCGTGCCGGTGAGCGGGAACCTGGACCTCAAGGCGATTGCGGCCGCGCTGGGCGGCAAGAAGGCGGCGATGGCCGATCCGGCAGCGGCGCAGCGCCGCACCGGCTATGTGCTGGGCGGGATTTCCCCGCTGGGCCAGCGGCAGCCCTCCCCCACCGTTGTGGACGAGAGCGCCCTGGGCCTGGACACGATCCTGGTCTCAGGCGGGCGGCGCGGCCTGGACATCGAGCTGAGCCCGGCCGAACTGATCCGGCTCACGGGGGCGCGGACAGCGCGGATCGGCACGGGCGGGAACTAGTCCCGGCCCCTGCACGAAGGTGAGCCGGACGCACCGGATCCCGACGCACCGGATCCCGACGCACCGGAACCCGACGCCCCGGAGTCGGACGACCCGGAACTGGACCCCCCGGAACTGGAACCCGGAACTGCACGCCCCGGCTTGCGCTCTCGCGGCTGGGGCTATTCCGGGTTCGACTGGCCCGGATTCGGGCGCGGCGCGAGCTGCTGCCCGAGCCAGGCCGTGACCAGCCGCTCCCAGCGCTCCGGATCCACGTTCCATTCCTTGGTGTGCCGGGCGCGGTCGAAGGTCTCGAAGGTGACCATCTCCGGGTTCCTCTCGGCCAGTGCAGCGGACGGGCCGTAGGGCACGTATTCGTCGTCGACACTGTGGATGATCAGCGTCGGCGTCCGCAGTTCCACCGCCCGGGACACCCAGTCCATTGCCTTGAGGTCCACGGGCGCGGCGAGGCCGGTCAGCCGCCGGCCCAGCTTGTGGCTCATCATCAGCTGCCCGTAGCGGCCCACGGCGGACGGAATCCGGTTGAGCTCGGCATGGTGCGCCAGCACATTCACCCAGTTGATGACGGGCGCGTCCAGCACCATGGCACGGATCAGGGGGTGGTAGCGCGACAAGTCGGCGGTCTGGAGGCAGATTGCGCCGCCCATGGACCAGCCGAAGAGCACCACTTCGCTGGCGCCGTGCTCGAGGGCAAAGCCGATGGCCGCCTCGACGTCGCGCCATTCGGTGGAGCCGAGGCCGTAGCGCCCGTCCTGCGCCGAAGGCGCCAGGCCGTCATTGCGGTAGGTGATCAGCAGGCTGGACATGCCCAGTTCCCGGGCCGTCCGGACCGCCCGCAGGCATTCCTGCCGGCTCGCGCCGCGGCCGTGCACCATGATCGCCCAGATGCCGGACTCGTGCGGGGCCCTTACCAGCCACGCGGGTGCCGTCCCGCCGTCGACCTCGATGTCCACGTCCTCGGACGGCAGGCCGATGCTTGCCGGGTCCGGATGTGCGGCACCGCTCCAGTAGCCGCGGCGCGCCTTGCTGAGGTCGCCGCTGTAGACGGCCTCGACTTCCCGCTCCACCGTGCGCTCCGCCGGCGAGTAGGAGACGATCCGGCCGATCCGGGCGTGTCCCCGGCCGCCGTCGAAGAAGAATCCATACACGCCCTCAACCGTGGCCTCCGGCGAGGCGGCGAGGATCAGCCGCTGCCCGTGCTCGCGCCGAATCACGGCGAGCACCTCCTGGTCCTCCTCCCTGACCCGGGCCGGAGTGATGACGCGGCGGGCAAAATAGAGGGCAAGGGCGGAGGACCCGGCGGCCAGCAGCCCGGCCGCGGCGCTACCGCCGATGATGCCGGCAAGGGCCCACTTGGCGCTGCCTTTGCCCGAGGTGTCGCCCGCGGGGGCCGAACCGTCCGCCGCAGCAGCCGCGGCGGCCGTGGCGGCGCGGATGGCGCGGGCGGCCGGTCCGCGGGTGGTGGAGATCCGGGGCGGGTCCGGCAGGAGGCGTGGGGAGGAAGCCATGGCACCATTCTTACCGAACTCCTCGCCCGCCGTGGCATCCGGCGGGATCAGGGGCCGCCGGCGGAAGGTCCGGCCGGGGTCCGCCGGACGCTCCAGAACCGCCGCTCCGGACCCCAGCCCGGCGACGGGCGGCCACCGGAGGCCCCAATCCGTGCGGCCGCACCGGCGCGCGACTAGGCTGGGGGGATGAGTGATCCAATCGTCATTTTGACAGAAGAGCCCCTGGGCGCGGACGACCGCGTCAACATCGAAACCCTGATTGCCGGGGGTGATGCCCCGCTGGTGGTCCTGGTTCCGGCCAGCACCGAGCGGCACCTCCTGGTGGATTTCCTGGAGAACCTTTCCTTGCTGGAAATCTCCAAGGCCTTCCGTGAACTGACGGCACACTCCGATCCCGCCGGGGAGCGCGCCGAGGCCGCCGAAACCCTGGCCGTCTCGCTCGCGGCGCTGGCCGGGCTGGGCAGCGGCGTCACGGGTGAAATCGTCGAGGGCAGGGCCGTCGATGGAATGGTCGCCCGGGTCAAGGAACTCGGTGCCGGGCAGGCCGTGGTGATCACCCGGCCGCACGCCGTCGCGGACACGTTCCACACGGACTGGGCCACCAAAGCACAGGACAAGCTGGGCCTGCCGGTGCTGCATTTGTACGCCGGATCGGGATTTATCGGGGACTCCTGAGCGTTATTCACGCTATGAGCATCTTTAGTAACAAGCCAAAGGTCATGCCCGTCCCGGCTCCCGCTGCTGAAAACGCGCCCGGCGGCGCCGCCGTCAGCGGCTCCGGACGGGTCGAGCACCCACCCGTTGAAAAGACCGACGAGCAGTGGCGCCAGGAACTGACGCCGGAGGAATACCGGGTGCTGCGGCAGGCCGGGACCGAACGGCCCTACACCGGCGAATACTGGGACACACACACCGCAGGCGTCTACCAGTGCCGCGCCTGTGGCGCCGAGCTCTTCACCAGCAACGAGAAGTTCGATTCGCACTGCGGCTGGCCGTCCTTCTGGGCCCCGCTCGCGGAGGGCAACGTCAGGTACATCCACGACCGCGCCCTGGGCATGGACCGCATCGAAGTCCGCTGCGGCAGCTGCGATTCCCACCTTGGCCATGTGTTCGAGGGCGAAGGCTACGGAACCCCGACCGACCAGCGTTACTGCATCAATTCCGTCTCACTGAAGCTGGTCTCCGCGGACGACGCCGGGCAGTAGCCCGCCGCCCGGTCGATTCCCCGCAGGGCCCCTGCCCGGCGCCGCAGCAGCAGCGCCGGGCAGGGGCCCTGTGCCGTCCCGGCGGAGCCACGCTCCTGCTGGAGCTGGGATGGGCTGCATCCACCACTTGCCTCAGACTTTCTTATGCTCAGGCCGATTTTGCATTAGGACTCCTGTTTGCTTGCTACTCTCGGATTAGACGCTGAAGAGCGACGCTCCCAGTAAACAGAAAGGCGCCCGCTGACGATGACCACCACCGCTATCACCACCACTGCCCCGATCTCCGCCAGCTCCCCGGAGTGGCTGCAGCTCAAGGCTGCCGCCACTGCGCTGCAGGCACTCCAGGTCCAGGACGGCTCCGTTCCGGAGAGCGCCAACCATGAGGCCGCCGCCGGGTATGTCCGCACCATCACGGCGGCCATCGAGGCCCTCGCCCCGGCCTTCCCGCACGACGCCAGCTACCTCGAGTTGCTGGTCGCAGACTTCGGCCGCTGGGCCGACGGCGGCTTCGGCGTGCCCGACTTCCTGGACTCCCTGCAGGCCTTCCAGCCGCAGCAGCACCGCGTGAACGGCCTGCGCCACCTCGTGGTCTTCCCGATGTACACCCAGAACGGCAGCAGCAACCGCCTGGTGGAGGCCGTGCTGATCGAAGTCATCTGGCCCGAGTTCATTGCCGGCCTGGAGCAGGGCGAGTACTCCAACAAGCTCTTCGTGCCGATCCGCTTCCTCGACTTCACCCCCGGCTACAACACCAACTCCGCGGTGCTGTTCCCGGAAACAGTCGCCGTGCGCGAGACCCCCACCTTCACCTGGGGCGCCATCTTCGCCGACCGCGAGGCAGCCCGCTTCCGCCGGGTGCTGCGGGCCGCCGCGGACATCACCTCGCTGCAGCTGCCCGAGGACGCTGCGGCGCTGCTGGAGAACCAGGAGCTGACCCAGGAAACCTTCGTTATGTGGGACCTCATCCACGACCGCACGCACATGCGCGGCGACCTGCCCTTTGACCCGTTCATGATCAAGCAGCGCATGCCGTTTTTCCTCTACTCCCTCGAGGAACTCCGCTGCGACCTGACCGCCTTCCGCGAATCCGTGAAGATCGAAAAGGACGAGGACGCCGACCCGGAGGCACGCCGTCACGCCAAACTGGTCCAGTACGCCGTCATCTTCGACCGGATCTTCCGCTTCGCCATCACCGGCAGCCGGGTCCGCAACTACGACGGCCTGGGCGGCCAGCTGCTGTTCGCCTGGATGCACCAGCACCATGTCCTGCACTGGACCGACAGCAAGCTCAGCATCGACTGGGACGAAGCGGCCGACGTCGTGGTTGAACTCGGCGCCAAGATCGAGGAGCTCTACTGGCGCTCGATCGACCGTCCGAAGATGGCGCACTGGCTGGCAGCGTACGAGCTGATCTCCGGCACCGTCACACCCAACCCGGCGTCCGTCTGGGCCAAGGGACCGAGCGCGCTGCCGCTTTCCGGCCCGCCGCGCGGCCTCACCGACCAGGTGCTCGACGACGAGTTCCCGCTGTCCATGTTCTACGAGGCCCTCGAAAAGAAGATGCGGCCCGTGATCGAATCCACCGCCGGCATCACCGGGACTTCTGACACGGGCTCCCCCGCCGGCACGGCAACCGCCGCCATGAACGCCGGATGAGCGCCGGTCGCACCCTGAACGTGCTGGTCACGGGCGGCAGCGGCCCTTCGGGGATCTCTGCCGCCCGCGCCCTGCGCAACGCCGGGCACACGGTCTTCACGGTCGGCTCCGACGGGCCCCGGATCCAGGCGGCTGCCGCGGAAGCCGGCAGCGGCGTCACGCCGCTGGTCTGCGACCTCGCCAACCTGGCCGAGGTCCGGGCGCTGCACGCCACCGTCCACGCCATGCTCGCCGACACCGGCGGGGGCCAGACCGGCGGGGGCCAGACCGGCGGCGTCGACACCGGCGGTCTCGACACCGGCGGGTCCGTCGACGGCGTCATCCACCTGATCGGCGGCTGGCGCGGCGCGAAGGGCATCACGGACCAGAGCGACGAGGACTGGGCGTTCCTGGAGCGCGGCGCCATCACCACACTGCGGAACGTCACCCGGGTTTTCTACGACGACCTCGCCGCCTCGGACACCGGTCGTTTCGCCATGGTCTCCTCCACCGCCGTGGACAAGCCGACGGCGGGCGGGGCCAGCTACGCGGCCGCCAAGGCCGCCGCCGAAGCCTGGACGCTGGCCGTCGCCGACGGCTTCCACCGCGGCCAGTCGGGCCGCAAGCAAGCCCCGTCCGAACAGCAAAGCCCGTCCGAACCGGGCAGTGCCGTTGAACAGGGCAGTGCCGTTGAACCGGGCAGTGCCGTTGAACCGGGCAGTGCCCCTGAACAGCACAGTGCCGCCGTGATCTTCGTGGTGAAGGCCCTCGTGGACGCGGCCATGCGGGCGAAGTCCCCGGAACGCCTCTTCCCCGGATTCACGGACGTGGAGGACCTGGCCGCTGCCGCCGTCGGGCTCTTCACCTCCCCCGCGGCCGGACTCAACGGCCAGCGGCTGCTGCTGACCCCCGGCTCCAAGCCTTGAGTCCGGGCTGAACCTGGCCCCGGACCTCTCTAGACTGAAAGCGTGAGCAAATCGATGACAAGCACAGTTGAAACCGCCCCTGCCAGCACCGCGGTGCGGCTCCACGATCCCTCCGTCCGCGGTTTCGCCTCGGACAACTACTCGGGCGTCCACCCCGAGGTGCTGGCAGCCCTGGCCGCCGCCAACGAGGGCCACCAGGTCTCCTACGGCGAAGACGCCTACACCGCCCGGCTGCAGCAGCTGATGGAACAGCACTTCGGCGAAGGGATCGAATGCTTCCCGGTCTTCAACGGCACCGGCGCCAACGTGCTCTCGCTGCAGTCCCTGCTGCCGCGCTGGGGCGCCGTGGTCTGCGCCTCCACCGCCCACATCAACATGGACGAGAACGGCGCACCGGAGCGGATCGGCGGCATCAAACTGCTCCAGGTCCCGACGGAGGACGGCAAGCTCACGCCCGAGCTGATCGATAAGGAAGCCTGGGGCTGGGGCGACGAGCACCGCGCCCAGCCCCTGGCCGTGTCCATCACCCAGACCACCGAACTCGGCACCTGCTACACGCCGGAGGAAGTCCGCGCCATCGCAGAGCATGTCCATTCCAAGGGCATGAAACTGCACATGGACGGCGCCCGGCTCGCCAATGCCGCCGCCCACCTGAACGTGCCGCTGCGGGCCTTTACCCGCGACGCCGGCGTGGACATCCTCTCCTTCGGCGGCACCAAGAACGGCCTGCTCTTCGGCGAGGTCGTCGTCGCCCTGAACCCGGCGGCCGCCCAGGGGCTGATCTACCTGCGCAAGATGAACATGCAGCTGGCCTCCAAGATGCGGTTCATGTCCGCCCAGTTCATCGCCCTGCTCGAGGGTGACCTCTGGCTGCGCTCGGCCTCGCACGCCAACGCCATGGCGGCCCGGCTTCGTGCCGGCGTCGAGTCCATCCCCGGCGTCGAGTTGAGCCAGAAGACGGAGTCCAACGGCGTGTTCGCGATCCTGCCCGCCGGCGTGGCGGACCGGCTGCGCGAGTCGTTCCGGTTCTACGACTGGAACGAGGCGGCCCGCGAGGTCCGCTGGATGTGTTCCTTCGACACCACCGAAGCCGACGTTGATTCCTTCATCGCCGCCATCAAGCGTGAGCTCGCGGCCGGCTGAGCCGGGCGGCCGGACAGCCGCCCTGCCCGCCGGCAAAAGCCGGAGCGGGCTGCGGCGGCGAGCCTGCCGGGCTGGGCAGCGCCCCTTGCATAATCTTCCATTGTGAACGCACTCGATCAGGTTCCGGCAGATTTTCTCTTTGCCCTGGGTACCCTTCGGCAAGCACGAACCCGGAGTGAACTGCGGCTGGAGGAGATTCCGGCGCCCGCGCGGCTGGCACCATTCGCCGTCGCGCTCGGTGCGGAAGTCGTCGCCCCCGGCGAACCGACACCCTCCGGAGCGGTCCACGGCCCGGCGGCCGCGGCCCTGGCACGCGCCTCCGGAAGCGACGACGTCGAGCTGGCCACCGGCCGCTTCATCCTGCTGCACGATCCCGACGGCTCCGCGGTCTGGGAGGGTGAATTCCGGATCGTCACCTACATCCGCGCCCAGCTCGAACAGGAAATGGGCAACGACGAAATGCTCGGCACCGTCGCCTGGGCGTGGCTCGTCGAAGCCCTCGAAAGCCACGCCGCACCGTACCGCTCGGCCGGCGGCACCGCGACCAGGGTGCTCTCCGAAAGCTTCGGAACCCTCGCGGACCGGCCCAACTCGATCGATATAGAGCTCCGGGCATCCTGGACGCCGGCCACGCCCGACATCACCTTGCACCTGGAGGCCTGGTCGGACATGGTCTGCACCTTTGCCGGCCTTCCCCCGCTGCCCGAAGGCGTCACGCCGCTGCCGCGCTGGCGCAGGGGACAGCCCTGAGATGGGACCTGTGCGCCCGGGAAATCCGCTCCGTTTGGCGACGGCGCGGCCCGCAACACCGTGTTGTCGCTAAACTGAAGTCATCATGACCCCTCATATTCCGGAAATCACCACGGCCGGCGCCGTCCAAAGCAAAACAGAGGCCGCTGACACAACAGCCCACATCGCGGTGGACGGCTTCGACAGCCTGGTCCCCGAGGTTATTGACCTCGACGCCCCCCGCGACGGCGTGCCGCTCGTCATTGAAACCCAGTCCGGCCTGGAACGCTGCGCCGCGGCCCTCGCCGCAGGCCATGGCCCCGCGGGCGTGGACGCGGAACGCGCGTCCGGTTTCCGCTACGGCCAGCGCGCCTTCCTGGTCCAGATCCGCCGTGAAGGCTCCGGCACCTGGCTGATCGACCCGGAACCCTTCGGAAACCTCGACATCGTCAACGACGCCCTGCGCGGCGTCGAATGGATCCTGCACGCCGCCAGCCAGGACCTGCCCTGCCTGTCCGAACTCGGCATGTGGCCGGACAAACTCTTTGACACCGAACTGGCCGCCCGCCTCGCCGGGCTGCCCCGCGTGGGACTCGCCGCGGTGATCGAACAGCTGCTGGGCTTTGGCCTCGCGAAGGAACATTCAGCCGCCGACTGGTCCACCCGGCCGCTGCCGGAACCCTGGCTGCGGTACGCCGCCCTCGACGTCGAAGTCCTCACCGAACTGCGCGAGGAACTTATCGAGCTGCTCGTCGCCGACGGCAAGCTGGACTACGCCGAGCAGGAATTCGCCGCCATCCTCGAGGCCGGCCAGGCGCCGCCCCGCGTTGACCCGTGGCGCAAGACCTCCGGGCTGCACCAGATCCGCGACCGGCGCCAGCTGGCGGCGGTCCGCGAACTGTGGCTCGAGCGCGACTCGCTGGCACAGAAGCGGGACGTCGCTCCCGGACGGCTGCTCCCCGACTCCGCCCTCGTGGCCGCCGCCAAGGCCATGCCGACTACCGTGCCGCAGCTGCTCGGCACCAAGGGCTTCCACGGCCGTGCGGCACAGCGCGAGGCGCCGCGGTGGCTGCGGTGCATCAGCACCGCCCGGACCCTCGAGGAACTTCCGCCCCTGCACCTGCCCACCAACGCTCCCCCGCCCCCGCGCGTGTGGGCCGACCGGGACCCGGAGGCCGCCGCAAGGCTCGCGACCGCCCGGCCCCTGCTGCAGGCCAAGGCCGAGGAACTGAACATGCCGGTGGAGAACCTGCTGACGCCGGACTACCTCCGCCGTGTTTCCTGGCGTCCGCCGCTGGAGCCCAGCGAGGAAGGCATCGCGGAGGAGCTGGCGAACCTGGGAGCCCGGCAGTGGCAGATCGAACTTGTCGCGCCACTGATCGCCGAAGCGTTCCTGAACCCGCAGCCTCTGCCCGCCAAGGAAGCGAAAGCCGCGCCTGCGGCAGCTGCCGCAACAGCCGCCGGCGGCACGGCCGAGGCGACACCGGACACCGCACCGGACACGGCACACTAGGCCGGGCCGCCCCGGCTCCCGTCCCGGCCCGCGGAACTTCACCCGGCGGCGCGCCACCGGACTCCTTGCCAGCTATGTTACCGACGAGTAACATGTTGTCTGATGTCGCCCGGAACCCCGCTGCCCTTGACGCGTTGCGTCCCAGCCGCGGATCCGGCACCCATGTCTCGATGAGGAGTAACACGTGAGCCAGCAGCCGAGCAGCGGAAAGCCCCGCAGCGCTAATCCCCGCACCATCCGCGACGTCGTCTTCGTCGACGGCGTCCGCACCCCCTTCGGCCGGGCCGGGGAAAAGGGCATCTACGCCGGGACGCGCGCCGATGACCTCGTCGTTAAATGCATCCGCGAACTGATGCGCCGCAACCCGTCGCTGCCGGCCGAACGGATCGACGAGGTCGCCATCGCGGCGACAACGCAGACCGGCGACCAGGGCCTGACCATCGGCCGTACCGCCGCCCTGCTGGCCGGACTCCCGCGGACCGTGCCGGGCTTTGCGATCGACCGGATGTGCGCCGGCGCCATGACCGCGGTGACCACCACCGCCAGCGGCATCGGCTTCGGCGCCTACGACGTCGTGATCGCCGGCGGCGTGGAGCACATGGGCAACCACCCGATGGGCGCCGGCGCGGACCCCAATCCGCGCTTTATGTCCGAACGGATCGTGGACCCGGCCGCCCTGAACATGGGCAACACTGCCGAGAACCTGCACGACCGCTTCCCTGCCATCACCAAGAACCGCACCGACGCGTACGCCGTCGCGTCCCAGGACAAACTGGCCGCGGCCTACGCCCGGGACCGGATCCAGCCGGATCTGGTGCCTGTCGCGACGATGAAGCCGGGCCAGGGCTGGACCGTGAACACGGTGGACGAACCGCCGCGCCCCGGGACCTCGGTCGAAGACCTCGCCGCGCTGAAGACCCCGTTCCGCGCCCACGGCCGGGTCACGGCCGGCAACGCCGCCGGCCTCAACGACGGCGCGACCGCCGCCCTGCTGGCCTCCGCCGACGCCGCCGAGGAACTGGGTCTCCCGGTCAAGATGCGCCTGGTCAGCTACGCCTTCGCCGGCGTCGAACCCGAAGTCATGGGCATCGGCCCGGTTCCGGCCACCGAAAAGGCCCTCAAGAACGCCGGGCTGGACATCGGGGACATCGGGCTGTTCGAAATCAATGAGGCCTTCGCCGTGCAGGTGCTCAGTTTCCTCGACCATTTCGGCATCGCCGACGACGACCCGCGGGTCAACCGCTATGGCGGGGCGATCGCCGTCGGGCACCCCCTCGCCTCCTCCGGCGTGCGGCTGATGAACCAGCTGGCCCGCCAGTTCGAGGAGGACCCCACGGTCCGCTTTGGCATGACGACGATGTGCATCGGCCTGGGCATGGGCGCCACCGTGATCTGGGAGAACCCGCACCACGCCGACTACGGCCTCGCCCTTGAGCCGGCCACCGCCCCCGCCACCGCCACCCCCACCGAGACTGGAGCCGCAGCATGAGCGCCGCCGATTTCCGCAAGCTTGCCGATCTCTTCCCGAACGAGACGGTCACCCACTCCTACGTCCAGGACATTGAGTTGCCCGCCGTCGATGGCACGAGCCCCGGCACTTTCGCCCTGGTCACGCTGGATAACGGCCTGGACCACTCCAAGCCCACCACCCTGGGCCCGAACACCCTGATCGAGCTGGGCACCGTCCTGGAAGGACTCAAGGAACGTGCCGCCCGCGGCGAGATCGTGGGCGTCGGCGTCACCGGCAAGCCCTATTTCCTGGTCGCCGGCGCCGACCTGTCCACGGTCAAGTCCATCAGCGGCCGCGAGCACGGGCTCTGGATGGCCCAGCTCGGCCACGACGTGTACGGCACGCTGGCGGACCTGGGTGTGCCCAGCTTCGCCTTCATCAACGGCCTCGCTCTGGGCGGCGGGCTGGAGATCGCGCTGCAGTCCACCTACCGCACCGTGTCCACCGGCGCCGGCGCCCTGGCCCTGCCCGAGGCGTTCATCGGCCTCATCCCGGGCTGGGGCGGCGTGTACATCCTGCCCCGGCTGATCGGCCCAGAAAACGCCGTCAAGGTGATGATCGAGAACCCGCTGAGCAACAACCGCACACTCACCGGGCCCCAGGCATTCAAGCTGGGCGTCGCGGACGCCCTGTTCGAACCGGCCGACTTCGTGGAGCAGTCCGTCGCCTGGGCCGCGCAGGTCATCGCCGGTGCGGTGATTCCGGAACGCGCCAACGCCGTCGATCCTGCCGCCCCGGAGGTCGCGGCACGCTGGGCCGGTGCCATCGCCGCCGGCCGGTCGTTCGTGGAGGCCAAGACTTCCAACGCCTCCCCCGCGCCGGCCAAGGTTCTCGAGGTGATGGAAGCCAACCGGACGCTGACGCAGGCCCAGTCCGCGGAGCTGGAATGCGAGACCCTCGCGGACCTGATGCAGACCGACGAGTTCCGCTCCACCGTCTACGCTTTCCTGGACCTCGTGCAGCGCCGGTCCAAGCGGCCCGCCGGCGCCCCGGACCGCAAGCTGGCCCGTCCCGTGACCAAGGTCGGCGTTGTGGGGGCCGGTCTGATGGCCAGCCAGCTCGCCCTGCTCTTCGCCCGCCAGCTCAAGGTCCCCGTGGTGATGACCGATATCGACCAGGCCCGCGTGGACAAGGGCGTGGGGTACGTGCACGCCGAGGTGGACAAGCTGCAGCAGAAGGGCCGGATGAGCGCCGACGCCGCCAACCGGACCCGGGCGCTGGTCACGGGATCCGTGTCCAAGGAAGCCTTCGCCGACGCCGACTTCGTCATCGAGGCCGTCTTCGAGGAACTCAACGTCAAGAAGCAGGTCTTCAAGGAAGTCGAGGCCATTGTTTCACCCGAGTGCATCCTCGCCACCAACACCTCCTCGCTGTCCGTCACGGCCATGGCCGAGGACCTGGAGCACCCGGAGCGGCTGGTGGGCTTCCACTTCTTCAACCCCGTGGCCGTGATGCCGCTGCTGGAGATCGTCCGCGCCCCCAAGACCGACGACGCCGTGCTGGCCACCGCGTTCGAGCTCGCCAAGGGGCTCAAGAAGTCCGCTGTGCTGGTCAAGGACGCCCCCGCGTTTGTGGTCAACCGACTCCTGCTCCGCCTGATGGGCGAGGTGACGGCCGCGTTCGATGAGGGAACCCCCGCGGAGGTGGCGGACAACGCGCTGCGCCCGATGGGCCTGCCGATGACGCCGTTCGTCCTCGGCGCCATGGTGGGACTGCCGGTCGCCCAGCACGTCCAGGAGTCCCTGCACGCCGCGTTCCCCGACCGCTTCACCGTCTCGCAGAACCTGCAGAAGCTCATCGACAACGGGGTGAAATCCATCTGGGCGGTGCGGAACGGGTCGCCGGAGCTGGGCCCGGACGGCAGGCCTTTCATTCCGGCCGAGACGCTCGCGCTGATGTCCTTCGGCAACACACCGTCCACCGGCGAGGAGGTGCTGCGCCGCACGCAGGACGCCCTGGCCGAGGAAATCGGGCTGATGCTGGATGAAGGCGTCGTGGCCGCGCCGGAGGATATCGACCTCTGCATGATCCTCGGCGCGGGCTGGCCGATGTTCCTGGGCGGCATCACCCCGTACCTGGACCGGGTGGGAGCCTCTGAGCGTGTCAACGGCCGGAAGTTCCTGGCCCCCGGCGTGGCGTCCGAACCGGCCGCCTGAGCCGAGCCTGACCCGAGCCTGATCGGCTCCTGATCCGCGCCTGACCCGCGCCGCGCCGTCGTCCGCACTGCAAACGCAGTGCGGGCGGCGGCGCCGCCGTGTCAGGATGCCGCCGTGTCAGGATCCGGTGGTGCCGGCGGGAAGCGCCTCGGCACCGCGGCGGAAGTAGCGCCGGGCCGAGGGCAGCCAGACGAGCACCGCAGCCACCAGGCCAGCGAGGAGCGGCAGCCCCTGCGAGAAGACCGTTAGGAAAATCGCCGGCGCCAGCCCGCCCGCGGCCCCCGGGCTCCCCGCGGGCAGGGACGAAACGCCGGCGATGGTGGCTAGGACGACGAGCGTGAGTCCGGCCAGCGGGATGACGGTCACGATGGGCCGGGCGAACGGCTTTCCCCGGCGGACCGGATTGACGCAGACGAGGTCTGCTGCCGCCGCTGCGGCAAGCGTCAGCCAAAGCACCAGCGCCGGGGTGGTGTTCCCGCCGGAGCCAAGGGTGCTCACAAAGAGGACCAGCCCCAGCGCTGCCTGCAGCGCGGCGACAACCCCGGCGACAAGCAGGATCCAGCCCGCTGCCGTCACAGGCCGTGGCACCCGGCGGGACGGGGGCTCCGAATTGGCTGGGGTTTCCAGGGAGTGCGCAGCGCGGCGGGCGAAGTAGGCGTTGGCCGGCGGCAGCCACATGAGCACCGTGGCGGCGACCGCAAGCATCCCGACCCCACCGGCGGGAGACAGCAGCACAACCTGCCAGGGGATCCCGCCGGGGGGCGGGCCGCCGGGGAGGAACAGGAGTGCCGGAAGGATCACCACGTACGCGGACAGGACAATGCGTGCCGGCCGACGGCCCCGTCTCAGGAGCACAGCAAGCACAGCAGCCGTCACAAACACGGCCCCGCTGGCCAGGTAGAGGGCCAGGGCCGGGAGGTACGTCTGCGGTGCGACCATCCCGCTGAAGGCCAGGACCATGAGCAGTCCCATCAGCGTCCAGACGGTTCCGAGTGCCCCGAGCACCAGCCAGATCCCGGACGAAATCGTGAGGACGGCCGGAACATCGGCAACTGTGGCGGTGTCTGCTTGGGTGCTCATGGCCCCATGCTCGGGCACCCGGCGGGTGGCCCGGTAGGGTCACAAGCCCCCTGCCCGTCAGGCTTCCCGCAGACTCCCGGCGCTGAGCTCGAGGACGCGGTGCGCCGTGGCCCGGGCGTAGGCGGCATCGTGGGTGACCAGGACGACGGCGGCGCCCCGCGCCGCTGCGGCCGAAACGGCGTGGTCCAGCCGATCGAGTCCGTGCCGGTCCAGTCCCACGGTGGGCTCGTCCAGGGCGAGCACCGCCGGCCTGCGGGCCAGGACGGTGGCAAGGGCCAGGAGCCGCTGCTTGGAGGCGGGCAGCTCCGCCGGGTGCCGGCCGGCGTCCCCTGACAGCCCGACGGCGTCCAGCGCCTCGTGTGCCCTGGCTCCGGCTTCCTTGCCATGGAGCCGCCGCAGCCCGAAACTGACCTCGCGCAGCACGGTCCGCTCGAAGAGCTGGTCGCGGGGCTGCTGGAAGAGCAGTCCCACCGACGCGGCCACCCGGCCCGCCGGGAGACCGGCAATGCTGTTGCCGGCGACCCGCACCGTCCCTGTATCCGGACGAAGCAGCCCGTTGAAGTGCCGCAGCAGCGTTGATTTGCCGGCGCCGTTCCTGCCGGTAACCGCCACCACCTCTCCGGGCCGCACCGTGAGCCGCAGATCCCGCAGCAGCGGCTCCCCCGCCGTTCCACGGGCCCCCGGGAAGCTAAAACCGACGCCCGCCAGCTCAAGCACTGGCCCGGCTGCCGGCTCCGGACCCGCGGCCCGCACGTCGGACACGGTATGGGTGACCGCGTGCAGTACTGTCCCGGACCGCGCCAGTTCCGCTGACCGGATCAGCTCCCGGGGCGTGCCGCTGGCGGTGGCGGTGCCGGCGTCGAGGACGATCCAGTGCGTGGCGGAGCGTGCGAGG
>DASWAW010000020.1:0-2698 GCA_036390955.1 Arthrobacter sp. | reverse complement strand
TCTTGTCTCCCTTGTCGATCCGGAAGCTCACCTGGTCCATAAGGAGGCGGGCGCCGGCGCGCAGTTCGAGATCCTGGACGGTAATCAATGCAGCTAAGGCCTTTCACAACAGGGAACGCCGCGGCACAACGGTGGAATCTGGAGGGGGCCGGGGCAGTGTGGCCGAGAGAACGGCCTCTCCAAGTCTACCGGCCCAGCCTCCGCTTGATGACAAGAGCCCGGCCGTTTGCGGGAAACGACTGACGACGGCGGCTCCCGGCGTCCCGCTGCCGGGAGCCACAGGTGCCTTTGGTGCGTGCCTCCAGCCGGTGGCGCCCTGCTTAGTAGGGCCCCTACAAAAAACCCGGTCCGCCATGCTCGTACAGTCGGAATCAGAAGCAGATACCGATTCTCCGGCGATAGGAACTCCCATGACGAAGACCAACGGCAGCGTTGCCGCCATCCCCGCCCGGCAGCGAAGCAGGTGGAACGCCACCGACCTGGGACTGATCGCCGTGTTCGCCGCGCTCGTGGCCGCCTCCGCCCTGATCGCCGCCATACCGGTGGGCGGGATGGGCGTCCCCATCACGGTGCAGACGCTCGCCGTGATGCTCACCGGCCTTGCCCTGGGCCCCGGGAGGGCCGCCGCCGCCGTCGGGCTCTATGTCCTCCTTGGACTCGCCGGGCTGCCGATCTTCAGCGGCGGACGCAGCGGGCTCGGCGTCCTGGCCGGTCCGTCGGCGGGCTACATCATCGGCTTTGTGGGCGCGGCGGCGGCGGTGGGCTGGCTGGCTGTCGTCGTGTTGCGCCGCACCGCGGGCCGTCCGGGCAAACTTCGCGCGGTCCTGCTTTTCGCCGCCGCGATGGTGAGCAGCATCATCTTCGTCCACGGCCTCGGCATCCTCGGCATGATGGTGAACGCCAAGCTGGACTTCTCCAAGGCGTTCCTTGCCGACCTGGTCTTCTACCCTGGAGATGTGATCAAGAACGCACTTGCCGTGACCGTTGCGCTGGCGCTGCACAAGGCCTTCCCGGACCTGCTGATCCGCCGGGTCCGGACCGGTGGCGCCGTCACCCCGGCCGCCACTGCCGCTGCCAGTCCCAATGCCACTCCCAATGCCACGGTGGACCACCGGCCGTGAGCACCATCGCGCTGGACCGGGCTGCGGTGCGGGTCGCCGTCGACGGCCGCCCCGCGCCGAAGACGCTGCTGGCGGAGCTGACCCTGCGGCTCACCGAGCAGCGGATCGGCGTGATCGGCGCCAACGGTTCCGGCAAGTCCACGCTGCTGCGGCTCCTCAACGGACTCGTGGCGCCCAGCAGCGGCACCGTCACGGTGGACAAGTGGGACACTGTCCGTTCGGTGCGGGAGGTCCGCCGCCGCGTCGGCTTCGTTTTCACGGATCCGCTGTCCCAGCTGGTGATGCCGACCGGGAGGGAGGATGTGGAACTGTCGCTCCGCCGGTCGGTCCGGAACGGCCGGGAACGCAGCCGCCAGGCGGAGGCAACCCTGGACCGTTTCGGGCTGCTGCCGCTGGCCGACCAGAGCATCTACGAGCTTTCCGGCGGGGAGCGCCAGCTCCTGGCCCTCGCCGCGGTCCTTGCTGTGGACCCGGAGGTGCTGGTCCTGGACGAGCCGTCCACCCTGCTGGACCTGCGCAACCGGGAACTGCTGCGCCGGACCCTGGCCGGACTCGGCCAGCAGGTCATCCTCTCCACCCATGACCTGGAGCTCGCGCTGGACCTTGACCGGGTCCTCGTGGTCGACGCCGGCGCCGTGGTGTTCGACGGCGGCCCGGCCGCCGCCGTCGCGCATTACCGGGCTCTCTGCGCGGCAGGGCTCCCTGCCTCCGGCGCAGCCGCGGACCCGACGCCCCCGGAGCATCAGCACCTGGCGCATTTGCACCCGGCGCAGCAGCATCCGGAGCGGCCGTGAGCGGCCACGGATTCCTGCTGGCCAACTACGTGCCGGGCAACTCCCTGATGCACCGCGCGCCGCTGTGGCTGAAGTTCCTGCTCGTCGTCGGCTGCGGCATGGCGTCCTTCCTGATCGTGGACTGGGCCGCAGCGGCCGCGGCCCTGGCCGTGATGTGCACCCTGTTCCTGCTCAGCGGGGCAGGGCTGCGACGGCTGGTCCGGGCAGTCCGGCCCGTGCTGCCGGTCCTGGCGATGATCGGACTGTTCCAGTGGTGGCAGCTCGGCGGACCCACCGCGGCGCGGATTGTGCTTAACGTGCTGGTCTGTGTTGTGGCGGCGTCGATCCTCACCGCCACCACCCCGGTGCAGCGGCTGCTGGACGGGGTGGCGTCCCTGGCGCGGCCGTTCCGGCGTTTCGGCGCGGACCCGGAGCGCTTCGCGCTGACGATCGCCATCATGCTGCGCAGCATCCCGTTTATCGCCGGCGCCTACAGCGACGTCCGGGATTCCGCCCGGGCCCGCGGCCTGGAACGCAACCCCCGGGCCCTGATCCTCCCGGTCTTCATCACCACCGTGGCTTTCGCCCGGCAGACCGGCGACGCCCTCGCCGCCCGCGGCCTGGGCGAGGCCGAGACAGCGGAGACCGAGACAGGGACCGAGACAGGGACCGAGGGGCCCGCGCAGACCGCCGGCCCCGCGGGACATGCCCTCCCCTGACCCGGCCCAGTGGACATAAGCCCACTATGTCCACTGCCTGAGCCCGGGAATGGGCATGTCCCCCGGGGAGAAGCGGTTAAGACAG
>DASWAW010000019.1:0-2158 GCA_036390955.1 Arthrobacter sp. | reverse complement strand
CTGGCCGATCCGGCCTCCGTCTCCGACCGCGCCGACTTCGAACAGGCGGCCGGGATGCTCGGCGCCGAGGTGGTGTTGGGTAAAGTGGGGGCGTCGAGCCGCCGGCCGATCCACGACCCGCTGCGTCTGGCAACGGCGTACCACGACATTTTCGGGAACAGGTAGGAAAAGTGCCATGGCGCTGACAGCATCAGTCAAGGAAGAACTTTCCCGGCTGGACATCAAGAAATCCTCGGTCCGCAAGGCTGAAGTGTCCGCCATGCTCCGCTTCGCCGGGGGACTCCACATCATCTCCGGCCGGATCGTGATTGAGGCCGAAGTTGACCTCGCCTCGACCGCGCGGCGGCTGCGTGCCGCCATCGCCGAGGTGTACGGGCACCAAAGCGAAATCATCGTCGTGTCCGGCGGCGGACTGCGCCGCGGCAGCCGCTACGTCGTCCGGGTGGTGCGCGACGGCGAGGCCCTCGCCCGCCAGACCGGTCTGCTGGACGCCCGGGGCCGCCCCGTCCGCGGCCTGCCCTCCGTGGTGGTGAACGGATCCGCCGCCGACGCCGAGGCCGTCTGGCGCGGCGCCTTCCTGGTCCACGGCTCGCTCACCGAGCCCGGCCGGTCCTCCGCCATGGAAGTCACCTGCCCCGGCCCCGAGTCCGCCCTCGCCCTCGTCGGAGCGGCCCGAAGGCTCGGCATCCAGGCCAAGGCCCGCGAGGTCAGGGGAGTGGACCGCGTGGTCATCCGCGACGGCGACACGATCGCCGCGCTGCTGACAAGGATGGGCGCCCACGACGCGCTGATGGTCTGGGAGGAGCGGCGGATGCGCAAGGAGGTCCGCGCCACCGCCAACCGGCTGGCCAACTTCGACGACGCCAACCTGCGCCGTTCCGCGCAGGCCGCCGTCGCCGCCGGAGCCCGCGTGGACCGCGCCCTGGAGATCCTCGGCGACGACGTTCCGGACCACCTGAAGTACGCCGGGGAACTGCGGGTCGCGCACAAGCAGGCCAGCCTCGACGAACTGGGCCGGCTCGCGGACCCTGTCATGACCAAGGACGCCATCGCCGGGCGGATCCGCCGCCTGCTGGCCATGGCCGACAAACGCGCCCAGGACCTCGGCATCCCCGGCACGGAGGCCAATGTGACGCCGGAAATGCTGGACGAGTAGCCTCCGCCGGCAAACAACTGCAGAATCGGATCGGGCCGGCGGGAATACCTCAGGGGGACCGGAGGCTATGCCCACTGGATTCCGATCCAGAAACTTCCGGGTGCCTCAACATCCGGATGCACAATCCGAGAGTTACCAAACGGACAACCAGTCCACGACATTGGAGGATTTTGTGACCGAGTACGTACTCCCCGAGCTCAGCTACGACTATGCAGCGCTGGAGCCCCACATTTCCGCGCGGATCATGGAGCTGCACCACAGCAAGCACCACGCCGCCTACGTGGCCGGCGCGAACAACGCCCTGGCCCAGCTGGCCGAAGCCCGCGACAAGGGCGACTTCGCCAATATCAACCGCCTCTCCAAGGACCTCGCGTTCCACACCGGCGGGCACATCAACCACTCGGTGTTCTGGAACAACCTCTCCCCGGACGGCGGCGACAAGCCCGAAGGTGAGCTGGCGGCCGCCATCGACGACGCGTTCGGCTCCTTCGACGCGTTCCGCGCCCAGTTCAGCGCCGCGGCGCTGGGCCTGCAGGGATCCGGCTGGGGCTTCCTGGCCTACGAGCCGATCGGCGGCAACCTCGTGATCGAGCAGCTCTACGATCAGCAGGGCAACGTCGCGCTCGGCACCACCCCGCTGCTGATGCTGGACATGTGGGAGCACGCCTTCTACCTGGACTACGTCAACGTCAAGGCCGATTACGTCAAGGCCTTCTGGAACATCGTGAACTGGGCCGACGTCGCCAAGCGCTTTGACGCCGCCCGCAGGAACGCCACCGGCCTGATCACGCTCTAGCAGGGCCGTGGCCTGACCGTGTGACGAAGTTCATGCGGCTGTAACAAACTTCACATTTCGGCCCGTCCGGCTCGAATCGTGGACGGCCTGCCCTCGCACTTGCGGGGGCAGGCCAAGTTAAACGTAAGATAGGTCACGGAAGGCGGTTAGCCTTCAGCAATGTGGCTGGTCGCCCTCCGATCTGTTAATCATCTCTGCCCAATGGC
>DASWAW010000018.1:0-2727 GCA_036390955.1 Arthrobacter sp. | reverse complement strand
CAGGCGGCCCCGACGCCGAGGCGCTGTCCTTCCCGCAGGAGACGGTGGACGCCGCGAAGGTGGTGTTCGACGTCGTCGCGCTGCCGGCGGAGACCCCGCTGATCAAGGCGGCAAGGGCGGCCGGCAAGACCGTGATCACCGGTGCGGAGGTGGCGACCATCCAGGCGCTGGAGCAGTTTGTCCTGTACACCGGTATCCGGCCCACCGACGAGCAGGTCCGGGCCGCCGAGGAATTCATGCGGGCCCAGTAGCGCCCGGCAGCCGGGCACGCCGGCGAACCCGGCGGCCCGGACAGCGGTCGAAACTAGGCCGGCTCCACCGAGATGGCCACCCGCTCTTCCCCGATCCGGGTGAGGACCAGGGTGGCTGTCTTTTTGCCCTTGCTCTTCCCTCCGGGTAGGAGCTGTTTGCGCAGCTCCTCCGGGGTGACCGAGGTGCCGCGCTTCTTGATGTCCAGGACCCCGATGTTCTGGTCCCTGACCCAGGCTTTGAGCGCCTTGACGTTGTACGGCATGACCTCGAGGACCTTGTAGGGCCGGGCAAAGGGGGTGTCCCGCAGTTCCGGGGCGCAGATGTAGGCGATGTGCTCGTCGACCAGGTGCCCGCCCAGCAGCAGCGCGACGTCGGCCACCAGCCCGGCGCGGATGACGGCGCCGTCGGGCTCGTAGAGGTAGCCCTCCACCGGCCCCACCGGGGCGACCGGGCCGCCGTCGAAGTCCTCGGCGCTGGTGAGCTCCGCCGCGCCAGCCGGACCCAGGAGCAGGGCAGCCCGCCGGATCCCCGGACGCCGGACGGCGTTGAACCACAGCGCCACTTCGGTGACGTCCCCGCCCACCGACACCCACTGGGCCTCGCAGTTCCTGGGCACCGAGTCGTGCGGCATCCCCGGGCCCATCTTCACACCCACGGCCAGGCCGGCGCCGGCCAGGGACTCGACGAAGGACAACGGCGGGGAAAAGTCCTCCGGATCCCAGAGCCGCTTGGTGCCCGAAGTGGAGGTGGTCCGGCGCGCCGGGTCCAGCCACACGCCGTCCATCCCGTCGAGCGCCACCGTCGTCGCGTCGGAATGGACCACGGTGGCGTTCCGGAACGGGATCAGGTTCATCGTGGCGCAGGCTGCCGTGGTCTCGTCCATTTCCACGGCCGTGACCTGGAGGTCCAGCGAGGCGAGGGCCATGGCGTCGGCGCCGAGGCCGCAGCCGAGGTCCGCCACGTGCTGCACGCCGGCCCCGGCGAAGCGCTGCGCGTGGCGGGCCGCGACGGTCAGCCGGGTGGCCTGTTCCAGGCCCGCCTGGGTGAAGATCATCTGGCGGGCGAACTCGCCGAACTTGGCCTCGGCTTTGGTCCGCAGCCGCGACTGGGTCAGCACGGCGGAGACGAGTTCGGGGGAGTGGCCGGCCTTCCGGAGGGAGGCGTTGAGGCGGAACGCCTCGTCCTCCCGGTACGGGCCGAGTGACGCGAGAAGCTCCCAGCCTTCGGGGTTGAGCAGCGGTGCGATCTGGTCCTGCGGTGCGTCAGACATGCAATCAAGCCTAGTTCAGGCGCAGCCGGAGCTGTGCGCCGGATAAGGTTGACGGCATGGATGACAGCGGCACGGCAGACAGCGGCACGGACGAACGCTATCCGGAGGACGGCGCCGCTCAGCAGGACGCCGACGGCGGCCGCCCCGCCCGCCAGGGACTCGCCCGCTACGCCCGCCCCGCACTCATCGCCGGCGGCATCATCGCCGTCGTCTGCGTGGCCCTGCTGGTCATCATCTTCCTGCTGGACTCCTTCAACGCCACCGTCTACTCCGTCGGCGGCAGGGACGTCACGGACGGCACCGCCGAGGCCAAGGCCATCCGCGACAACTACGCCGCGGCCCGCGCCGGCGGCATCGCCTTCCTGGCCATCGGCGCCGCCCTGGCCGCCGCGGGGGCCCTGGTCCTGTACCGGCACCGGAACGAGGCCGGCTCCGACGACGCGGACACCGGGGAGGACGTCGACTTCGAGGACCTCGGCGGACGCTAGGCGGGCAGCGGCGCAGCGTTCACCGGGAACGTAATTCTGGCACTCACCTTGACCGAGTGCTAACTCCTTACATAGAGTCATGCTTAGCACTCTCCCTAGGAGGGTGCTAACACCTGAAGCTTTATCAGCCAGGCTGCTGCCGGCACCGCGACGACGGTCTGTACGCCTTGGCACCACAGCTTTGATGTCCACGAATTTGCTGACGAAAAGGAGAGGTCATTGTCGGTCTCTATTAAGCCTCTTGAGGATCGTATTGTTGTCCGCCCGCTCGAAGCCGAGCAGACCACGGCTTCCGGCCTGGTCATCCCGGACTCCGCGCAGGAAAAGCCGCAGGAAGGCGAAGTTGTTGCAGTAGGCCCCGGCCGCTTCGACGACAACGGCAACCGCGTTCCGATCGACGTCGCCATCGGCGACGTTGTGATCTACTCCAAGTACGGCGGAACTGAAGTCAAGACCGGCGGCACCGAGTACCTCGTGCTGTCCGCCCGCGACGTCCTGGCGATCGTCGTAAAGTAACTCTCTTGGACCCCGCGCAGCCGATCCTTCTTTGACGGGTCAGTTGCGCGGGGTTCTGTCTTGAAAGGACAAAACCATGGCAAAGCAGCTTGCGTTTAACGACGCTGCCCGCCGGTCGCTTGAAGCCGGCATCGATAAGCTCGCCAACACGGTCAAGGTGACGCTTGGCCCCCGCGGCCGCAACGTCGTGCTGGACAAGAA
>DASWAW010000017.1:0-14231 GCA_036390955.1 Arthrobacter sp. | reverse complement strand
CCACCACAACGCGGGGTCACTTAGCGCCCATCCCTGAGGGATTTATGGGCGCTAACTGACCCCGCGTTGCTGTTGGCGGGGGTTAGTGCGGCAGCAGCCCGGACGGCTGCTCGGCTTCCGGGCCGGGGGTTCCGCCCATGGCGGCGACCAGCCGTTCCCGGGCCCGCCCGAGGTGCTCGTCGAGCAGCTCGGCGGCGGCCCCGCCCTGGCCGGCCCTGATGAGTTCGAGGATTTTTTCATGTTCGGCCTGGATCAACGCGGTGTCCAGAAGGTGCAGGGACTGGACCCGGACCATGCACAACCGCACCTCACCCACCAGCGAGCGGTACATCCTGCTGATGCGTTCATTGCCGACCGCGTCGATCAGGCTGGTGTGGAACCGCATATCCGGTTCGACGACGTCGAGCGGGGCGCCCGTCTGCACGGCCGCGATGTCGCGGTTGGCCTGCACCGCCGCCTCCGGCACATCCCGGGTGCGCGCGAGCCGGCGGAGCACTTCGCTTTCCAGATAGGCGCGGGCGAGATAGATGTCCCGCACGGAGTCCGGGCCGAGGTCGACCACCCGGGCGGTCTTGTGGGTCCCCCGGTCCAGCAGGCCCTCGGCGACGAGCTTCTCGATCGAGGCCTTCGCCGTCGGCCGGGCCACGTCGTAGGCGGAGGCCACCTCTGTTTCCGTCAGGGCCTCCCCGGACCCCAGCTCACCGGCAAAGATCCGGCTCCGCAGATCCGAGGCAACCGCGTCCACGATCGAGACTGCTGCAATCCGGCCAGCCATCGGAGCTCCCTTCCCGGGAAAAAATTCTAGGTACCTTCCCAATCTTGCCAGACAAGACAACAAGTCTCTCTTGACCATCATGTGTACTTGTTAGACAATCAAAGGGCGCCACGGAGTTGTGACGCCTAACACAATCTGGAGACACATGTTTCAGCAGATCCTTGACCCCATTGCCGGGTCCCTAGTGATTTCAGCCCTTTGCGCGGCACTGCCGCTCATCCTGCTCTTCGTCCTACTCGGCGTTTTCAAGGTCAAGGCCCCCAAAGCGGCCCTGGCCAGCCTGGCCCTCTCCCTCATCCTGGCCACCGTCGGCTGGCAGATGCCGGTGAACCAGGCCCTGAGCGCAACCGCGGCCGGCATCTTCTACGGCCTGTTCCCGATCCTCTGGATCCTCGTCAACGCGCTGTGGATCTACCGGCTCACCGTGGCCACCCCCTGGTTCGAAGTGCTGGGACGGACCATCCGCTCCATCTCGAACGACCTGCGGATCCTCTCCATCCTGATCGCCTTCTGCTTCGGGGCCCTGCTGGAATCCCTGGCCGGCTTCGGCGCCCCGGTGGCGATCTCCGCCGCCATGCTGATGGCGGCCGGCATGAAGCCGCTGAAGTCAGCGGTGGTCTCGCTGCTGGCAAACACCGCGCCCGTGGCCTTCGGCGCGATGGCCGCGCCGATCATCGCCCTGAACGGTGTCACCGGCCTGCCGCTTCACGATCTGTCCTCGATGGCCGGGCGCCAGACGCCGTTCATCGCCCTGATCGTTCCCCTGCTGCTGGTGTTCATTGTCGACGGCCGGCGCGGCGTGAAGCAGACCTGGCCTGTGGCCCTCGTGGCGGGCGCCGCCTTCGGCGTGGCCCAGTTTGTCACCTCCAACTTCTTCGCCGTGGAGCTCACTGATGTTGTCGCCGCCGTCGTGACGGTGGCCGCCGTGCTGCTGATGCTGAGGGTGTGGCAGCCGAAGGAAATCGTCGGCATGGAAGGTGCCGCCGAGGGCGCCCCGGAAGCCGCGCCCGCCGCCGTCGGCGCCACCACCGGCAGTGCCGCCGCCGTCGGCGCCACCACCGGCAGCGCCACCGGTACCGGCGGATCCGCCGCCGGGACCGTTGGGCGTCCGGCCCGGCACGCCGCGGCGGGCACCACGGTGCCCACCGACAACTCCCGGCCCGAACCCCGGCAGATCTGGATGGCGATCGCCCCCTACCTGATCATCATCGCGGTGTTCTCGGTGGCCCAGATTCCGGTTGTAAAAACCTGGCTGGGCCAGGTCGGCAGCGTGACGTTCGCCTGGCCCGGCCTGGACATCACCGACTCGGCCGGCAAGCCGGTCGCTGCCACCAAGTTCAAGCTCGACCACCTCAAAGCGACCGGCACCCTGCTGCTGTTCTCCGGGCTGATCACTCTGGCGCTCTACAAGATCACCGCGTCCCAGGCCCTGCGGATCTACCGGGACACCCTGGTCCAGCTGCGCTGGACGATTGTCACCGTCACCGCCGTGCTGGGTCTGTCCTTCGTGATGAACCTGTCCGGCCAGACCACCACCCTGGGCGTCGCGCTGGCCTCCGCGGGCGGCTTCTTCGCCATCCTCTCGCCGCTCATCGGATGGATCGGCGTCGCCCTGACCGGCTCCGACACGTCCTCGAACTCCCTGTTCGGCCAGCTGCAGGCCACCGCCGCGCAGCAGACCGGCCTGTCGCCGGTGCTGATGGCCGCCTCGAACTCCTCCGCCGGCGTGATGGGCAAGATGCTGTCGCTGCAGAACCTGGCCGTGGCCGCCGCCGCCGTGGGCCTCGACGGCGCCGAGGGAACGCTGTTCCGGAAGCTGATCGGCTGGAGCCTCGGCCTGCTGGCGCTCATCACCGTGCTGATCTTCCTGCAGTCCACCCCCGTGCTCGGCTGGATGGTCCCCTGATGGCTCCCCTGGACCTGGCGGGCCTCCGCTCTGCCGTGCAGGATCCCGGTCAGGTGAAGACCCGGGCGATCGACCTGCACGCGAACGCACATGACGCCTCGCACTTCCTGCTGATCCCGCAGGCCGTCGTTACGGCCGGGAACGCCGCCGAAGTCGGGGGGCTGCTGCGCGCCAGCGCCGCCCAGGGCGTGCCGCTGACCTTCCGCTCCGGCGGGACCAGCCTGAGCGGGCAGGCGGTCACCGACGGTGTGCTTGTGGACGTGCGCCGCAATTTCCGGGACATTGAAGTGCTCGACGACGGCGCCCGGGTCCGTGTCCAGCCCGGCGTCACCGTGCGTGCGCTCAACGCGAGGCTTGCCCGCTACGGCCGGAAGTTCGGCCCCGATCCGGCGAGCGAGGCGGCGTGCACGGTCGGCGGGGTGGTTGCCAACAACTCCTCCGGCATGAACTGCGGCACCGTGGACAACACCTACCGCACGCTGGAATCCCTGACGGTCGTGTTGCCCTCCGGCACCGTGATCGACACCGGGGCGCCCGACGCCGACCAGAAACTCCGTGCCCTCGAGCCGGAACTCTACGCCGGCCTGGACCGGCTGGCGGAACGCGTCCGCACCAACGCGGACTCGGTGCACCGGATCCGGCAGCAGTTCGCCATGAAGAACACCATGGGCTACGGCCTGAACTCACTGCTGGACTTCCAGACCCCGGTAGACATCATGGCGCACCTGATCGTCGGCAGTGAAGGCACCCTGGGCTTCGTGGCCGAGGCGGTTTTCCGCACCATCCCGCGGCTCCCGCACGCGGCTGCCGGCCTGCTGGTGTTCCCGGACCTGGAGGCCGCCAACGCGGCCCTGCCCGCCCTCGTCCAGACGGGGGCAGCCACGGTTGAGCTGATGGATGCCCTGTCCCTCAAGGTGGGCCAGACGCTCAAGGGAACACCCGCCGTCGTGCAGGACCTGGCGGTCCGGGACCACGCCGCCCTGCTCGTGGAGTATTCCGCCGGCAGCTCCGGGGACCTGGCGGAACTCCAGCGCCACGGCGAGGGCATCCTCCCCGGGCTCGGGCTGTCCGCCCCCGCCCGGTTCACCGGCGACGCCCGGGAACGCGGCCAGCTCTGGCAGCTGCGCAAGGGCCTCTACGCCTCGGTGGCCGGAGCCCGGCCGCAGGGCACCACGGCGCTGCTGGAGGACATTGTCGTCCCCGTGCCGGTGCTGGGCCGCACCTGCCGGGAGCTGATCCGGCTCTTCGACAAATACAGCTACAGCAACAGCGTCATCTTCGGCCACGCCAAGGACGGCAACGTCCACTTCATGCTCACCGACGGCTTCGCTACCGCGGCCGAACTGGACCGTTACAGTGCCTTCACCGAGGACATGGTGGACCTGGTCCTGGCCGAGGGCGGATCGCTGAAGGCCGAGCACGGGACCGGGCGCGTCATGGCCCCCTACGTCCGCCGGCAGTACGGCGATGAGCTCTACGACGTCATGCGCACCATCAAGCGGCTCTTCGATCCGGCCGCGATGCTCAACCCCGGCGTCCTGATGGATGATGACCCGCTGGCGCACCTGCGGCACATCAAGACGGCGCCGCCCGTCGCCGAGGAAGTGGACCGCTGCGTCTCCTGCGGCTACTGCGAGCCGGTGTGCCCCAGCAAGGACATCACCCTGACGCCGCGGCAGCGGATCGTCACGCTGCGCGCCATCGAGTCCGCCCGGCTGGCCGGGGACACGGCGCTGGTCAAGGAGCTGGAGAAGGACTACGAGTACGAGTCCGTGGATACCTGCGCCGTGGACGGGATGTGCCAGACCGCCTGCCCGGTGGACATCAACACCGGATCGCTCGTCAAACGCCTGCGGAAGGCCGACGCCGGTCCGCTCGCCAACGGGGCGTGGAACGCCGCCGCCCGGCACTGGGAGGGCGTCACCCGCGGTGCTTCGCTGGCGCTGACGGTCGTCGACAAGCTACCGGCCGCGGCCATCGCCCCGCCCAACAAGGCAGCGCGGGCAGTGCTCGGGAAGGACACCGTGCCGCTGTATTCCGCCGAACTGCCGGGCGGCGGTTCCGTGCGGAAGCGTCCGACGCCGGCGGGCGAAGTCGACGCCGTCTACTTCCCGGCCTGTGTCGGCACCATGTTCGGACCCGCCGGCGCGGGTCCTGACGCCGGAGGACGCGGGGTGCAGTACAGCTTCGAACAGCTGTGTGCCCGGGCCGGACTGACCCTCCTCGTCCCGGAAGGCATCGACGGTCTGTGCTGCGGCACGCCCTGGTCCTCGAAGGGCATGGCCGCGGGCCAGACAACGATGCGGGAGAAGACCCTCGCCGCCCTCCGGGAGGCCACCCGGGACGGCGAGCTTCCGATCGTGTGCGACGCGTCCTCCTGCACCGAGGGCCTGCGCCAGGCCGTGGAAGCGGACGTCCCCGCGGCGGGGCAGCGGGCCCTGCGCATGGTGGACGCCGTGGACTTCGCCGCGGAACGGATCCTGCCCCGGCTGCCGGGCCACGGGAAGCTGGAGTCCCTGGCCCTGCATCCGACCTGTTCGTCCACCCGGATGGGCCTCAACGATGCCCTGGGTGCCGTTGCCGGCGCCGTGGCCGAGCGGGTCGAGATTCCGGAAAGCTGGGGCTGCTGCGCGTTCGCCGGGGACCGGGGCATGCTGCACCCCGAGCTGACGGCATCGGCGACGGCGAAACAGGCCGCCGAGGTGGCGCACATGGGCGCCGCCGCCCATGCCTCGTGCAACCGGACCTGCGAGCTGGGCATGACGCGGGCCACGGGCGCCCAGTACCGGCACGTGCTGGAGCTGCTGGAGGAAGTCACCCGCTAACCCACACCAACGCGGGGTCACTTAGCGCCCATTCCTGAGGGGTTTATGGGCGCTAAGTGACCCCGCGTTGCTGGCAGCCCGCGGCCGCCCCGACTGCATATGCGCAGGAAATGATTAAATGATCATCATCCTTTAGCATTTGTACATGAGCACTGAGGAGCGGCACCGGCGGATCGGTGACCTGTTGCGCCATCGGGAGCATGTCACGGTCGACGAGCTCATGAGCGAATGCGGCGCCTCGGGTGCCACGATCCGGCGCGACCTGGATGTCCTCGAGCTCCACGGCGTGCTCAAGCGGGTCCACGGCGGTGCCCGCAGCCTCGTGCTGCGCGGCGGGAACCCCGAGTACGGGCAACGCGAACTCGAGGACCACGCCGTGAAGGTGCGGATTGCGGCAGGCGTTGCCGCACTGCTGAAGGACCGCGGACACGTCTGGCTGGACAGCGGCACGACGGCCACCGAGGTGGCCCGCCAGTTGCGGCAGCGGGAGATGACCCTGATGCCGATGTCGTTGCGGGCGGTCAACGTGCTGGCCGAGGGCGGCACGGCCGCCGGCCGCCGGCCCGAACTGCTGCTGCCGGGCGGGAGCCTGAGCGCCGGGGAACTGTCCTTCCGGGGGCCGATGACGGAATCCAACATCCGTTCGCTGCGGTTCGATACGGCCGTGGTCACGCCCTGCGCGCTGAACCTCCGGGACGGACTGCTGGCCCACGACCTGGACGATGCGGCCGTGAAACGGGCCGGACTGGAATCCGCAGGCAGGGTGGTCGTCGCCTGCTCCGGGACCAAGTGGAACGCCAGCGCCGTCGCGCTCGTCGCGTCCCTCGATGCCGTCGACGTCCTCGTGACGGACAAACAACTGAGCCCCGAAGAACTTGCCCAGCTCGCCCAACACTCGGTGGAAGTAGTGATCGTATGACCCAGACAGCAACCCGTCCGCAACTGAACGCCGCTGCCGCTGCGACCTTCCTGATTTTCGGGATCAACGGGCTCGTGTTCGCCAGCTGGGCCGCCCGCATCCCCGCGGTCACCGACATCCTGCACATCTCCTCGGGGCAGATGGGAACCCTGCTGCTGTGCGTGGCGGCGGGCTCCCTGATCGCACTGCCCACCGCCGGCGCCGTTGTGGGACGGATCGGGACGGCCAACGCCGTGCGCGGTGCCGGTCTTCTCGCCGCCGTGGCCGGCGTCGGTGTGGCGCTGGCGCTGCTGGCGGAGTCCGTCCCGGGAACCGCCATTGCACTGTTCTTCTTCGGCATGGGCATCGGGCTCTGGGACGTGTCCCAGAACATCGAAGGCGCCGACGTCGAACACCAGCTCGGGCGCACCATCATGCCGCAGTTCCACGCCGCGTTCAGCGGCGGCGCGTTCCTGGGCGCCCTGATCGGCGCGGGCCTGGCCGGACTGGGGGTCGGGCTGCCCGCGCACCTGCTGGTGATCGCCGCCATCGTCGCCGTCCTGACCCTGTTTGCCCCGCGTTATTTCCTGCCGCACATCAAGGCGTCCGCACCGGCAGCCGGCGAGCCGAAAGAAACCAAGGGCCGCTCGGCCTGGCGGGACGGGCGGACGCTGCTGATTGGCGTGGTGGTCCTGGGCGCGACCCTCACCGAGGGCGCCGGCAATGACTGGATCGCGAAAGCCGCCGTCGACGGACTGGAGGCCACCGAATCGACCGGCGCTCTGCTGTTTGCCGTCTTCGTCCTGGCCATGACAACGGTGCGCTTTTTCGGCGGCCGGGCGATCGACGTCTACGGCCGCGTTGTGGTGCTCCGTGCCAGCATGGCCGCCGCCGCCGCCGGGCTGGGGCTCTTCGTGCTGGCGGGCAACCTCTGGCTGGCCACGGCGGGTGCGGCGCTCTGGGGAGCCGGGGCTGCCCTCGCGTTCCCGATGGGGATGTCGGCCGCGGCTGATGATCCCCGGCACGCCGCCGCCCGCGTATCGGTCGTCTCGACGATCGGTTACGTCGCGTTCCTGGCCGGCCCGCCGCTGCTGGGCTACCTCGGTGACCTGGTCGGCATCCGGCTGGCACTGCTGACGATCATGATTCCGATTCTTGGTGCCCTGCTGCTCGCCGGCGCCGCGAAGCCGTTGCGGACCGGCTAGGCATCCGGCGGGATGAACTCTGCCGGATGCAAAACTTCCAGTTCCTGTCCCTGTCCGGGAGCGCACGGACCGCTCCCGCAGTAAGGTGGTCGGATGCGCAGCATGCTGAGGAAGGCGCCGGGCCGGCTGGGGAAACTTGACCGGAAACTTGTCCGCGCCGTGTCCGGCTTCCCCGGGGGCCACCATGACGAGCTTTTCCCGCGGCTTTCCGCCGCGGCGAACAAGGGCAAGCTCTGGTTCGGCGTCGCCGCCGTGCTGGCCTTCTTCCCGGGGCGGACGCGGCGGGCCGCCCTCCACGGGGTGCTCGCACAGGCTGTGGCCTCCGCCGTCACGAATCTGGTGTTCAAGACGCTGCTGCCGCGTGCCCGCCCGCTCCCGGAGCACCTTCCGGCCTTCCGGTTTGTCCATCCCCAGCCCACCAGCTCCTCGATGCCCTCCGGCCACTCCGCTTCGGCCGTGGCGTTCACCCTCGGCGTTGGCCTCGTGCGGCCCGTGCTCGGCGCCGCGCTGGCGCCACTCGCGGCAGGCGTGGCCTACTCCCGGGTCCACACCGGCGCCCACTGGCCCTCCGATGTCGTCTTCGGATCGGCACTCGGGGCCGGGGCGGCCATGATCACCCGGAAATGGTGGCCGGTGCGGCCGCCGTTTCCCGGGATCCGGCGCACCGCGGTCAAGGCCGCGGAGCTTCCGGACGGAGAGGGTCTCGGGATCGCCGTCAACACCCTGGGCGGCTCATACGCGGAGGAGACGGCAGCCGCCCTCCAAAAGGTATTCCCCAAAGCGTATATACAGGAAATCGCCCACCATGAGAACGTCGCCGAGGAGATCTCCCGGGTGGCCAGCCGGCCCGGCGTGGTGGCGCTGGGGGTCTGGGGCGGCGACGGGACGGTCGGCACGGCGGCGGCCGCCGCCGTCGAACATTCCCTCCCGCTGCTGGTCCTGCCGGGCGGCACGCTGAACCATTTCGCCCGGGACGCCGGAACCCCCACCCTCAAGGCCGCCGTTGAGGCCGCCTCCCGCGGCGAGGCGGCGCGGGCCGATCTGGGACTGGTGACGGTCGAGCGCGGCCTGCCCCAAACCCCTGAACAGCAGCACCTGACCATGCTCAACACCGCCAGCATCGGCCTCTACCCGAACCTGGTCCGCCGCCGCGAACTGCTCCAGCCGGCGCTCGGCAAACCCCTGGCCGGCGTCGTCGCCATGTTCCGGACCTTCGCCGCCGGGACGCCCACCACCCTGATCGTCGACGGCGTGCGGCACAAACTTTGGATCCTGTACATCGGCCGCGGCCGCTACTACCCGCGCGACCATGCCCCCCTGGTCCGCCCCGTCCTCGACGACGGTGTCTTTGACCTCCGGATGATCACTGCCGACGAATCCTTTGCCCGGCTCCGGCTGCTGTGGTCCGTGCTGACCGGGACCGTGGCCACGTCCCGGATCACCCACCTCAGCGAGGCCAGCAGCATCCGGGTGGAGCCGGGGGACACCACCATGGTCCTCGCAGTGGACGGCGAAGTCATGCCGGGGGTTCGCGGCGTGGAGTTCTCGGTCCTGCCCGGCGCCCTGGCGTACTACTCGCCGGCATCCTGAGGTCCGGCACGGTCATCCTCCCGGACTACCCTGATTCGACCCTGAATCATCCCTGAGACCGGCGAATTCAGTTCCCCGCCTCGGTAGCGTGGTGTGTACGCCAACCCCCACAGCTAGCCAAAGGAACGCTTCCATGATCGAAGCAAGAGGCCTGACCAAAGTTTACGGCGACAAGACCGCCGTCGCCGGAGTCAACTTCACCGTCGAAGCCGGCCGGGTCACCGGCTTCCTCGGCCCGAACGGAGCCGGCAAGTCCACCACCATGCGCATGATCATGGGGCTGGACCGGCCGACGTCGGGCACCGTCACCGTCAACGGCACCCCGTTCGCCCGGCATGCCGCGCCGCTGCGCGACGTCGGCGCCCTGCTCGACGCCAAGGCCGTTCACACCAGCCGCTCCGCCTACAACCACCTGCTCGCGATGGCCGCCACGCACAGCATCCCGAAGAAACGCGTGCACGACGTCATCGAGATGACAGGGCTGGCCGACGTTGCCAAGAAGAAGGTGGGGGGCTTCTCGCTCGGCATGGGGCAGCGCCTCGGGATCGCCGCAGCGCTGCTCGGCGACCCGCAGACCGTCATCCTGGACGAGCCCGTCAACGGCCTGGACCCGGAGGGCGTCGTCTGGGTCCGCAACCTGGTCAAGTATCTTGCCTCCGAAGGGCGCACGGTGTTCCTCTCCAGCCACCTGATGAGTGAAATGGCCGTCACCGCGGACCACCTGATCGTGATCGGCCGCGGCCGGATCATTGCCGACGCGCCGATCCAGGACATCATCACCGGAAAGGGCCAGATCCGCACGCGCGTCCGCACGGACCAGCCGGACCGGCTTATGCGCCTGCTCGCCGGCACCGGCGTGTCCGTGGAACTGCAGGACAACGAGCTGCTCGAGGTCACGGGCCTTGATCCGCGCGGAATCGCCCGCGCGGCCCTCGACAGCCACGTCATGATCTACGAACTCACCCCGCTTCAGGCCAGCCTCGAGGAGGCGTACATGGAACTGACCAAGGATGAGGTCGAATACCACTCGCTGATCACCACGGGCGCAGCCGCCCCGTCCAGTCCGGAGGCAACTAAGCCATGAGCTCCACCACCCTTGACCCGTCCCGCCGCGGCGCGCACGCCGGCGCAGCCCCCGCCGGCGGGATGTCCGGCACCAGCACCGGCCCTGGCCCCAGTTTCCTCCGGGTGCTGAACTCCGAATTCATCAAGTTCCGCACCCTCCTGTCCACCGTGATCCTGCTTGGCTGCACCGTCCTGGTGGTGGTCGGCTTCGGTGCCCTCTCCGCGTGGGGAACCGGACAGTTCTCTGAGGCCGCGGCCACGGACCCGCAAGCGGCAGCCGCCTTCGCCGCGCAGGGCGGGGACCTCGCCGTCGGCGTCCCGACGTCCGGCATCGCGTTCGCCCAGTTGATCCTGGGTTCGCTTGGCGTGCTGCTGATGAGTTCCGAGTTCACCACGGGCATGGCCCGCTCCACCTTCGCGGCCGTCCCCAAGCGGATCCCGGCGTACGCCGCGAAGCTGCTGGTAGTGATGGTGACCGCGTTCGTCCTCACCGCGGCCTCCGTGTACCTGGCCGGCCTCGTGTCGCTGCCGATCCTGGGCAACTACAACCTCAAGCTGGACCTCGCCAGCTCCCAAGCAGTGAAGATGCTGCTCGTCAACAGCCTGTACGTTGCGGCCGTCGCCGCCATCGGCATGGCCCTGGGCTCGCTGATCCGCAACTCCGCCGGCGGCATCATGAGCCTGGTCGGGCTGTTCTTCGTGGCGCCGATAGCCTTCCAGCTGATCCCGGGCGACTTCTTCGTCGAGGCCCGCAAATACCTGCCCGGCAACACGGTCGAACCAATGACCGCCGTGCAGCATGTCCCGGACACCCTGGAAGCCTGGCAGGCCGCCCTGGTGCTCGGCGCCTGGGTCGTTGTCCCGGTGGTCCTGGCCGCCGTGCTGCTGAAGCGGCGGGACGTCTAGGCACCACGTCTAGGCTCAGAGCATGATCGATGCAGTTCCAGTGAAGGACGCGACCGCCGGCCAGGCTGACGCGTCCTTCGCTGAAATCACCGCCCGGCGGCGGGGCCGGATCCGCCGCTACCTGTTTCAGCATGCGCGGGCGATGGATGCCGTTGTGGTGGCCTGCTACCTGCTGCTGGTCATCCCCACTGCCGTGGAATCGGTACGCGACGGCGTCTGGCCGGTCGCCGTGCTCCTCGCGGCCGCCGCGGCGGCGCTGCTGTTCCGGCGGAGCCGGCCGGTGCCGGTGGTGGCCGCGGTGGCGGTGTTCGAAGTGGGGGTGACCCTGCTGCATCCGTGGGGTTCCAACGTCTCCGTCGGGCTGTGGTTTGCGCTCTACTCCGTGGCAGTGGCGCGCAGCCGGCGGTTCGCGCTGGTGTGCCTGACGGCGGCCACCGCGCCGCTGGTGTTCCTGTACCTCCTGCTGGCCGTTGGTCCGCTGGATGGCAGGCTTCCGGACATGGGGGTGAACACCCCGGAGAACTTCCAGCTGATCAGCAGCATCGCCGCCGGCATCAGCATCGCCCTCTCCAACGTCATTGCCACCGGGCTTGGCGTTTCGGTCCGGCAGCGGCGCGAGCACGAGCACGAGATCGCCGCCTGGGCCGCGCGGGCCACACGGCTCGGGTCGGCCACCGAACGCAACCGCATCGCCCGCGAAATGCACGACGTCGTGGCGCATTCCCTCACGGTGATGATCAGCCTTTCAGACGGCGCCGCCGTCGTGGTCAAGAAGGACCCGGCGCGGGCGGCCGAGGTACTCGGGGAACTCTCCCGCACCGGCCGCACCGCCCTGGCGGACATGCGGCGCGTCCTCGGCGTGCTGCGCGACGACTCGGCCGACGGCCAGGCTCCGCGCGGACCGCTCGCGGCAGGGGACAACCTGGGCAAACTGCTGGAGGGCTTCCGCACTGCCGGGCTCCCGCTGCACTACACGCACACCGGCCCCTCGCTGCCCGACGACGCCGCGTTCCAGCTGACGGTTTACCGGATCGTGCAGGAGTCGCTGACGAATGTACTGCGCTACGGCCGTTCGCTGGGCCGGGTGGACGTGGCGATTGTCCGGGACGGCCCCACAGTCACCATCGACGTCGTCGATGACGGAAAGGGCACCGTCGACGCCGGCGGCACGGCGTCGGCGTCCCGGGGATCCCCCGGGCCCGTGGGCACGGGCCAGGGCCTCGCTGGAATGCTGGAGCGGGCCCGGATCTACGCGGGCACCATAGAGGCCGGACGGAGCGGCGACCACGGCTGGCGCGTGCACGCTGTCCTGCACTGGAACGGCGAGAACGGTAAGTAAAGGCACATGAGTCAAGGGGAACCGATGAGCGAAACCGGACCGATCCGTATCCTGCTGGTGGATGACCAGCCGCTCCTGAGGATGGGCTTCCGCCTGATCCTGGAGGGCGAGGACGATCTGAGGATTGTGGGCGAGGCATCCGACGGCGCCGAAGCCATCCGCCAGGTCCGCGACCTCGGGCCTGACGTCGTCTTGATGGATGTGCGGATGCCGGTGCTGGACGGGATCGAGGCTACGCGGGCCATCACCGCGTCCGGGTCCCACACCAAGATCATCATCCTCACCACCTTCGACCTCGATGAATACGCGTTCGCCGGGCTCCAGGCCGGGGCCTCCGCCTTCCTGCTCAAAGACGTGGCGCCCGCCGAACTGATCAGTGCCGTCCGGGTCGTGGCGAGCGGTGACGCGGTGGTGGCGCCTCGCATTACCCGGCGGCTGCTGGAAACGTATGTCCGGGGCAGCGGGGCCGGCGGCGGTGCAGCGGACGGAGGATCCGACTCCGGCGGCGCCCCTGGTCCGGGATCCGCCGCCACGGTCCGGCCCGTCAAGGATCCGCTGCTGGAGGACCTCACCCCCCGCGAAAGCGAGATGCTCGGGGCGATGGCCGAGGGACTCTCCAACGCCGAGATTGCGCACCGCTACTTCCTCTCCGAAGCCACCGTCAAGACACATGTCCGCCGGATCCTCACCAAGCTGCACCTGCGCGACCGGGTCCAGGCCGTGGTGTATGCCTACGAGACCGGTCTGGTGGTGCCCAGCAACCCGGACTATTGAGCCGGTGCGGCTGCCGGGCTGCCGGGCGGCCGGGTGCAGCAGGCCGATGGGCCCGCTGATTGCCTGAAGCAGTGGTTTCAGGCACATTTCATAATTGCCCACTGAGCAACTTGTGTTGCTCTGTGGGCCGCGTTGTTGGAAGTATGCCCGGACCTGACGCCCGTCATTTGTGGGATTGCACAGAACGGAGGGACTCCGGCCCGGTCTAGGGTGAAACGTCAATGTGGTCCGCCACACAAGTTTCGCGATTCACCCGCGGACCCGCACAATTCACAAAGGACGGCGCCTTATGCAGGCTGACCAGCAGCTCTCCAAGTCCCTGAAACCCAGGCACTTGTCCATGATCGCCATCGCCGGCGTTATCGGCGCCGGCCTGTTCGTCGGCTCCGGCGCGGCAATCCAGCAGGCGGGCCCCGGGATCCTGGTCGCTTACACGGCGGCAGGCCTCGTTGTCATCCTGGTCATGCGGATGCTCGGTGAGATGGCGGCGGCCAACCCGGAAACCGGTTCCTTCTCGACCTATGCGGACAAAGCCTTGGGCCGCTGGGCCGGGTTCAGCATCGGCTGGCTCTACGCCTGGTTCTGGATCATTGTCCTGGGCATCGAGGCCACGGCCGGCGCCGCGATCATGCACCGCTGGGTGCCCGGGATCGATCAGTGGGTCTGGGCGCTGCTGCTGATGGTGCTTCTGACCCTGACCAACCTGGGCTCGGTGAAGTCCTTTGGTGAGTTCGAGTTCTGGTTCGCGTCGATCAAGGTCGCGGCCATTGTGCTGTTCCTGCTCTTCGGCGTCGCGGCCATTTTGGGCTTCGTCCCGGGCGTTCCGGCGCCCGGGGTGAGCAACCTGCTGGAAAACGGCGGCTTTATGCCCAACGGGCCGGGCGCTGTGCTGGCCGGCATCCTCGTGGTTGTCTTCTCCTTCTTCGGCGCTGAAATCGCCACCATCGC
>DASWAW010000016.1:0-2108 GCA_036390955.1 Arthrobacter sp. | reverse complement strand
GTCCGCAGGCCCTGTTTCCGCGGCTGCGGACAGGCTTTAGTTGATACAGAACCTCATTTCCCTCAAGCCCATGCTTGACCAACCAGTACACGAAGGAGCCCCTCATGGCACCCGCCGATTTCACCACCGGTGCCCGCCCGGTCAAAGCAGCCCGCGGCACCAAGCTCACCGCCAAGAGCTGGCAGACGGAAGCCCCGCTGCGCATGCTGATGAACAACCTGGACCCCGAGGTCGCCGAGCGCCCGGATGATCTCGTCGTCTACGGCGGCACCGGCCGGGCCGTCCGGTCCTGGGCCGCGTTCGACGCGATCACCCGCACCCTGGAGACCATGGAAAAGGATGAGACTCTGCTGGTCCAGTCCGGCAAGCCGGTCGGCGTGTTCCGCACCAACGAATGGGCGCCGCGCGTGCTCCTGGCCAACTCCAACCTCGTCGGCGACTGGGCCAACTGGCCCGAATTCCGCCGGCTCGAGGCCGAGGGCCTGATGATGTACGGCCAGATGACCGCCGGATCCTGGATCTACATCGGCACCCAGGGCATCCTGCAGGGCACCTTCGAAACCTTCGCCGCGATCGCCCGCAAGCTCACCGGCGACGAAAACGGCACCCTCGCCGGCACCCTGACCCTCACCGGCGGCTGCGGCGGGATGGGCGGCGCACAGCCCCTCGCCGTCACCCTGAACGACGGCGCGTGCCTGATCGTCGACGTCGACGAAAGCCACCTGCGCCGCCGCCTCGGCAAGCGCTACCTCGACGAGGTCGAGACCGACCTCGACACCGCCATCGCCAAGGTCATGAAGGCCAAGGAGGAGCGCCGCGGCTGGTCCGTCGGCTACGTCGGCAACGCCGCCACCGTCTTCCCCGAGATCCTGCGCCGCCACAACGCCGGCGAGCTCAGCGTCGACATCGTCACGGACCAGACCTCCGCCCACGATCCGCTGAGCTACCTCCCCGAAGGCATCACCGTGGCGGAATGGCACCGCGAGGCCGCGGCCGATCCGGAGGGCTTCACCAAAAAGGCCCAGGCCTCGATGGCCAAGCACGTCCAGGCCATGGTCGAGTTCCAGGACGCCGGCGCCGAGGTGTTCGACTACGGCAACTCCATCCGCGACGAGGCCCGCAAGGGCGGCTACAACCGCGCCTTTGAGTTCCCCGGCTTCGTCCCGGCGTACATCCGGCCGCTGTTCTGCGAAGGCCTCGGCCCGTTCCGCTGGGTCGCACTCTCCGGCGACCCGGAGGACATCGCCGTCACGGACAAAGCCATCAAGGAACTCTTCCCCGACAACAAGCACCTGCACCGCTGGATCGACGCCGCCACCGAGCGCGTCGAGTTCGAGGGCCTGCCGGCCCGCATCTGCTGGCTGGGCTACGGCGACCGCGCCAAGGCCGGGCTGCTGTTCAACCAGCTGGTCAGGGAGGGCAAGGTCAAGGCACCCATCGTGATCGGCCGTGACCACCTCGACTCCGGCTCCGTCGCCTCGCCCTACCGCGAGACCGAGGCCATGGCCGACGGCTCGGACGCCGTGGCCGACTGGCCCCTGCTCAACGCCCTGCTCAATACCGCCTCCGGCGCCACGTGGGTCTCCATCCACCACGGCGGCGGCGTCGGCATCGGCCGCTCCATCCACGCCGGCCAGGTCTCGGTCGCGGACGGCACCGACCTTGCCGCGCAGAAACTCGAACGCCTCCTCACCAACGACCCCGGCATGGGTGTCATCCGCCACGTCGACGCCGGCTACGACCGCGCCGTCGAAGTCGCCGCCGAACGCGGCGTCCGCATCCCCATGCAAGAAAAGAACTAGGACTTCACCATGACTGTCACCACGCACTCACCGCTCACCGTCACCCTCGGCTCCAGCGGCGTCACCCCCGAAGAGGTCGTCGCCGTCGCCCGCCACGACGCCCAGGTGACCATCTCCCAGGAAGCCCTCGACACGGTTGCCAAGGTCCGGGCCCACATCGACGGACTGGCCCACAGCGAGGTCCCCGCCTACGGCATCTCCACCGGCTTCGGGGCGCTGGCCAACCGGCACATCCCCACCGAACTGCGCACCCAGCTGCAGAAGTCGCTCATCCGCAGCCACGCCGCCGGCATGGGCCCGGCCGTG
>DASWAW010000015.1:0-20008 GCA_036390955.1 Arthrobacter sp. | reverse complement strand
CCGGAGGAACACGAGGTCCACATCGTCCATGAGGCATTCTGGTTCGCCGTCGCCCAGCCCCGCACCGCCGTGGACGAGCACAGCGGCGCACCGGCGTTCGTGATTGAGCCCGGCGGCTGGGTGCTCGCCCTCGAGGACCGGGGACACGAATTCCTGGTCCAGCACACCGACGGCAGCGTGGGTCTGCTCCGCGACCTCAGCAACATCGAACGCGGTTAGCCAGCCGCAGTGGCCATCGGGTCCAGCAGTCCAGCCCCCGCCAGCGGCGCCGCCGGCACCACCCGCCCAGGTGTCACCGGCGCGGGTTCCTCAGGCGCGCGTGCCAAAGAAACCGGCCCGCAAAGTGCCGGTCCGCGCGCGGCGGGGGAGTCCCTGCTGGGCCTGAAACGTCGGGCCCGCCGGATCAACAAGGCGCTTGCGGAACAGTATCCGTATGCCCACGCGGAACTCGATTTCCGCAGTCCGTTCGAGCTCCTGGTGGCCACGGTGCTGTCCGCGCAGACCACGGACGTCACCGTCAACCAGATCACGCCGCTGCTGTTCGCCCGCTACCCGGACGCGCGGAGCATGGCCGAGGCGGACCCGGCCGAGCTGGAAGCCATCATCAAGCCCACCGGGTTCTTCCGGGCCAAGACCCGGAACCTGATGGCGCTGTGCAACCGGCTCGTGGATGAGTACGACGGCGAGGTGCCCGGCCGGCTGGCCGACCTGGTGACGCTTCCCGGCGTCGGGCGGAAGACCGCGAACGTGGTGCTGGGGAACGCATTCGGTATCCCCGGGATCACGGTGGACACCCATTTCGGCCGGCTCGCCCGCCGGTTTGGCTGGACGGACTCCGATGATCCGGTGCGGATCGAGTCCGACGTGGCGGAACTGTTCGAACCCCGGGACTGGACCATGCTCTCGCACCGTGTGGTGTTCCACGGCCGGCGCGTGTGCCATTCCCGCAAGCCGGCCTGCGGCGCCTGCGCCGTGGCGAACTGGTGCCCGAGCTACGGGATGGGAGAAACGGACCCGGTGAAGGCGAAGAAGCTGCTGAAGTATGAACTTGCCCCGGGCCAGGAGGAGCTGCTCTCGAAGCTCCTCGCGGAGACCCACCGGGCCGCGGAAATCCGGATGGAATCGCAAAGGAAGCCGCTGTGACGGCCCGCCAGGACCTCATCGATCTGGTGGCCGCGGTGGAGGCCGGCACGGCGCCGTCCGCCGACCCGCGCTGGCGGGAACTCGTCGTCGAACCTGGCGAGCGGATCCGCCGGGCGGCCGTGCTGATGCTTTTCGGGTCCCTCGATGATGTCCCGGCGACCTCGGTCAAGCTCCTAGCGCCGGCCGATCTGGATGTGCTGCTGCTCCAGCGCGCCCAGACCCTGGATGACCATCCGGGCCAGGTCGCGTTTCCGGGCGGCGGCATCGACCCGGGCGAATCCGTCATCGGGGCCGCACTGCGGGAAGCCGAAGAGGAAACCGGGCTGGATCCGGCCGGCGTCGAGGTCCTCGGGGTGATGCCGGAACTGGCCCTTCCCCGCGGCAACTTCCTGGTGACACCGGTTCTGGGCTGGTGGGCGTCCCAGTCTCCCGTGCGGGTCGTGGACTACGGCGAGTCCGCCCAGGTCTTCCGCGTCCCGGTCCGGGATCTGCTGGACCCGGACAACCGCGTGATGGCCACAGTGACCCGGGCGGGGCAGACCTTCCAGAGCCCCGCTTTTACCGTCAACGACGTCGTGGTCTGGGGCTTTACCGGGATGATCCTCAACCAGCTGTTCGATCAGCTGGGGTGGGCAGTGCCCTGGGACCGTGAGAGCCTGCTCGACGTAGACACGTGGAGCAGGCTCGACGGCTGAGGCGTAACCTAGCTGCGGGCCAGCCTGGCGCCGGGCACCGTGGCGATCTTCGGGGGGAGGGACTTGCTGCGGGACTGGGACTTGTCGACGATCAGCCCGGTGGCGGCGTTCTCCCGCACGGCGTTTATGCCCGCGGCAGCGCCCTTGATCGTGTTAAACAGTGGTGAAACGGCAACCACCGTGCCGTCGGATGCCGTCAGCTTGAAGAAATACTTCTTCCCGCCGGCCTCGGCGATCTCAAAAATGCCAGCCAAAGTGCTGCCTCCCAATAATATGCGTCGTTGCATGGCCGGCGGATTGTCGGATCAATGGCCGGCCCTTTCGAGGGTAACTGCCGTCACACACGGTGCACAACGCTACCGACGGGTACGTTACGGCGGTCTGCCCGGGGGATTATTTGGCGTTGTCGTAGGAGTCCACGACGGCGACACTCACCGGGAATTCCACCGGGATCCGGCCGAACAGCAGTTCTTTGGCGGTGTTCGCGGCTTCCTCGATGACCCGGATGCAGTCGGCCACCGCGGCCTCGGGGCAGTGGACCATGACTTCGTCGTGCAGGAAGAAGACCAGTTCCCCGGCGGGGGTGCCGTCCGCACGCAGGGCGCGCAGCCGCCGTCGCAGTTCCGCCAGCCAGCAGGCCGCCCAGTCCGCGGCGGAACCCTGAACCACGAAGTTGCGGGTGAACCGGCCGCGCGAACGGGCGATCGAATCCGCCCGGCGCTGTTCCTCGGCGCTGGTCGACTGCTGGCTCTGCAGCCAGCGCTCGGACGGCGGCGGGCTGCTGCGGCCCAGCCGCGAGGTGACCGTCCTGCCCGCCTCGCCCTCACGGGCTGCCTGCTCCACGAAGCCCACGGCCCGCGGGTAGGTCCGGGTCAGCTGCGGCATCAGGCGCCCTGATTCGCCGGTGGTTGCCCCGTAGATCGCCCCGAGCAGCGCCACCTTCGCCTTGGCGCGGTCGCCGCCGAAACCCTGCGCGGCGATGCCGGCATACAGATCCTTGTCGCGCGCGGCCTCGGCCATCTTGGAATCCTGCGCCAGCGCCACGAGCACCCGGGGCTCAAGCTGGGAGGCGTCGGCGACGATCAGTTTGTGCCCTGGATCGGCATGGACGGCGCCACGGATCTGGCGCGGAATCTGCAGCGCCCCGCCGCCGCGCGAAGCCCAGCGGCCGGAGACCACCCCGCCGACCACATACTCCGGCTGGAACCGGCCGTTTTTCACCCATGCATCCAGCCAGACCCAGCCGTTGGCGGCGTGCAGGCGGGAGAGTTTCTTGAAGGCCAGCAGCGGCTCGATCGCCGGGTGGCTGGATTCCTTCAGTTCCCACTGCCGGGTGGTTTTCACTTCGATGCCGTTCCGGTGCAGGGCGCGCATGAGGTCCTGCGGTGAATCCGGGTTCAGGGCGGGGGAATTCAGCAGCTGCCGCAGCTCGGTGGTGAGGGCCTCCAGCTTGGCCGGGCGGTGGCCCACAGGGGGCCGGGGGCCGAGGTAGTCCGCCAGGATCCGCTCGTGCAGTTCCTCGCGCCACGGGACGCCGGTATGCTGCATTTCCGCCGCGATCATGGCCCCGGCGGACTCGGCTGCGAGCAGCAGCTGGAGGCGCTGCCGGCGGTTGTCGCTGTGCGGTCCGACGTTGGGGCCGCCCGCCTGGCTGAGGGCCTCCTGCTGGGCGGCGTATTCCGTGCGGAGGTCTTCGGGGCTGTGGCGGGGTGCTTTCCGCATGCCCGGATCATCAAACAGTGCACCCTGGTCAGCAGGCGGGGGAGGCGGCTGCAGCGCCCGCGGCGGCTGCAGCTCATCGTCCTGGGTCAGTTTCTCGGCGTTCTGCGCGTACGCGGTGTGGGCGGTGAACTCCGAGTGCGCCAGGATCGCGCCGCACAACGTGAGGTCGTAGCAGCGTTCCAGTTCGACGCCGGCGGCCAGCAGTGCGGGGTACCAGTCCTGGGTGCGGTGCCAGATCCAGCGCGGCCGCCGCTGTTCGAGGTCACGCACGACGCCGGCCAGCTCTGCGGCGCCGACGATCCGCGGCACCGGGGTGGCCGCGTGCGGGGCGCCGTCCGCAGTGAGTTCCTGGAGGGCTGCGCCGTCAGCGTGGGCGGCGAGCAGCAGGTACATAGGGTCAATTCTGCCCTGCGGCCGGGGGCTCCGGAGCACATGGCTCACCGGTTGCCTGATACCGGCTTGTCCACATAGCGGCCGGCGCGGGTTATGGCCGGCTCCGGGGACGGGCAGAGTGGGCGCATGAGCAGGCACCAGCTGGCGGGGTCGGGCCCGGGCCCCCGGGCCGGCCTCACACCGGACCCTGACGGCCCGGGGTCCGGTGCCGGGTCAGGCGCGGTGTCGGGACCGGGGTCCGGCGCCATGCCCTGGCTGCCCGACGCGTCGGTGGAGAATCTGCTGGTGACGGGGTCCGAGGTGCTGCGCGGCGAAGTGGAACGCGTTGTGGCGGCGTCCGGCGGGCGGCTGCGCACGGCGGGGAGCATCAGGGAGGCGGCGCCGTTGTGGGACACGGCCGCGGTGGTGCTGCTCGGCAGCGACGTCGCCGACCTGCCGCCGCGGGGACGGTCACCGGCCGTCCTTGTCGGCCTCACCGGGGACGGCGATGGACTGTGGCACCTGGCGGCCGCCCTCGGCGCTGAACGGGTCGCAGTGCTGCCCGATGCCGCGTCCTGGCTCGCCGAGTATCTCAGCCGCTCCCGCACTCCTGCATCCGGGGGAACCGTCCTCGGGATTGTCGGGGGGTGCGGCGGCGCGGGGGCCAGTACGGCCGCGGTCTGGCTGGCCCATGCGGCCGCCCGGGAGGGCCTGCGGGTCCTGCTGGTGGACGGCGACCCATGGGGCGGCGGTCTGGAACTGGCGCTCGCCGCCGAGGAAATGCCCGGCCTCCGCTGGCCGGATCTGGCCGATGCCAGCGGCACCATTGATCCCCGGCAGCTCGCCGATTCACTGCCCCTGGCCGGCGGATTCCCGTTTCTCTCCTGGCCCGGGAACAAGGAACGCCACAGCGGGCTGGACCACGCGGTCGTGGCCGGTGTGCTGGACGCCGCCCGGCGCGGCTACGAGCTCGTCCTCGTGGACATCGGCCGGGGGCGGGAGGCGCTGCGGACTTTCGCCTGGGACTGCGACCGGATCATCGTCGTGGCGCCCGCGCTGCTGCGGGCGGCCGTGGCCACGGCCCGGCTGCTGCAGGACCTTCCCGCGGTGGAGACCATGCTCGTGGTGCGGGGCAAGTCCGGGGCCGCGCTGGACGCCAAGCTGATTGCCGAGTCCGTCGGACTGCCGCTGGCCGGGATCATGCCCGACGTCAGGCGTGCCGCGGCCGCCACCGAGCTCGGGCGTCTGCTGGACACCGGACGGCAGCGCAGGGTGCGGCGGTTCACCGGACGGGTGCTGGAGTTCGGCGCCGGAGCCACCCGATGAGCGCCCATTCGGCGCCGGGCCCGCCGGATGCCGGTGCACGCCCGGGCGCCCCGCGCTACCGGCCGCCGGCCCTCGCCTCCGTTGACGTCAGGCTGCTGGAATCGGTCCGCGAATCCGTGATGTCCGACGCCGGGCCGGTGACGCCGTCGCGCGTGGCAGCCGCCGTGCAAGCCAGCGGACGGCTGCTGGGGACGGCCGGTGCCCTGGCCGCGGTCGAGGGGATCAGCGCCGAACTGAACGGCCTCGGACCCCTCCAGATGCTGGCCCGGGACCCGGCCGTGACGGACATTTTCGTCAACGGTCCCGGCTCCGTCTGGCTGGACCGCGGCGCCGGACTCGAGAAGGCGCCGGTGGTGTTCTCCGGTGAGCCGCAGGTCCGGGCGCTCGCGGCCCGGCTCGTGTCAGCCGGCGGGCGGCGGCTGGACGACGGGTCGCCCTGCGTCGATGTCCGGCTCGACGGCGGCTTCCGGGTCCATGCTGTCCTGCCGCCGATCTCCACGGCGGGGACGCTACTGAGCATCAGGATCCGGCGCGAACGGGTGTTCTCGATGGAGGAGCTCAGGTGCAACGGGATGTTCGGTGCCCTGGTGCAGACCGTGCTGGAACGGATGGTGGAACACCGGTTGAGTTTCCTGATCAGCGGAGCCACCGGGTCGGGGAAGACAACACTGCTCGCCACGCTGCTTGGCCTGTGTGCGCCGGGCGAGCGGCTGGTCCTGATTGAAGACGCCGCGGAGCTGAACCCGGTACACCCGCACGTCGTGTCGCTGGAGGCACGGCACGGGAACCTCGAAGGCGGCGGCGTGGTGGATCTGGGCGAGCTGGTGCGGCAGGCCCTGAGGATGCGGCCGGACCGGCTGGTTGTGGGGGAGTGCCGGGGTGCCGAGGTGCGTGAGCTGCTGGCGGCCATGAACACCGGTCATAGCGGAGGAGGAGGAACCATCCACGCCAACACCGCGGCCGACGTGCCCGCACGATTAACCGCTCTGGGTGCGCTCGCCGGGATGGGGCAGGACGCGGTCCGCCTGCAGGCCGCCAGCGCCCTCGACACCGTGGTCCATGTGGAGAGGAGGAACGACGGGAGGACCGTGGCCGGCCTCGGTGTGCTGGCCGACGGCCCGGCGGGCCTGGTCGTCAGCTCCGCGCTCGATGTCTGCGGCGGGGCGGTCCGTTGCGGGCCGGCCTGGCCGCGGCTGGCGGTCCGTCTCGGTTTGGACCCGGCCGGCCCTGCATGACCGGCTTCCTCATCGGCGTCCTGGCTCTCGCCGTGTTCCTGGCGCTCTCGCCGCCGCACGCCCCGGGCCGCCGGCTGCGCGCGGCGTTGGGCGCCGCGCGGGGTGTTCCGGCCGCGGGTTTCCGGGCGGATCCGGGCAGGGGGCGGGGATGGCGGCGCCGGCACCCGGCCCCGGTTTCGATGACGCTGCTCGTGCAGCAGATGGCGGCTTTGCTGAAGGGTGGCCGCACCCCAGCGCGGTTGTGGGATGAGCTGTGGCTCCTGCACGTGGGCGGTCCGTCCGGGTCCTTGTCCGGGGACGGCCCCGAAGGGTCCCCGCCCGGGGACCGATCTGCCCGGCGCCCGGCGCTGGCACCGGGATCCGCGAGGATGCTCGCTGCGGCCCGCGCGGCGGCAATGCGCGGGTCTCCCGTGGCGGCAGCGATCCGCTCCGGGGGCACGGCCGGGTCCGGCGGACCAGGCGCCTGGCGGGCCGGCGACGGCGGCGCGGGCCTGCGCGAGCGTCGCGTCTGGGGTCAGCTCGCGGCGTGCTTTGACGTTGCCGAGGCCAGCGGCTGCCCGCTGGCAGACGTGTTGACCCGCTTCGCCGCCCAGCTGGAGGCGGAGGACGACGCCGAGGACGCCCGTCAGACGGCGCTGGCCGGCCCCCGGGCGACGGTGCGGCTGCTGACGTGGCTTCCGTTCCTGGGCCTGGGACTCGGCGTGCTGCTCGGCGTGGATCCTGTCGGGGTTCTGCTGGGAACCCCCTTCGGTGTTGCGGCGCTTACGGCCGGGCTTGCCCTGACCGCGGCAGGCCGGATCTGGTCGGCTCGGCTCGTCCGGGCGGCCGCCGGGCTTCCACCATGACAGCAGACCCGGCCGGCCTTGCGGTGCTTGCGATTCTGGCGGTCGCCGCCGTGGCTGCCTTTTCCGACCGTGGCGTGGCCCGGCGGAGACTCCGGCGCCAGCTGCAGCCCGGCCCGGCCGGCGCCAAACCGGACCGCCTGGAATCCGGCCACCAGCCAGCCGGGGAAGACGGTAGGCCCGGGCTCGGCGACGTCGCAATGATGCTGGAACTTATCGGCGCGATGCTTGAGGCGGGAGCCGGGCTTGGCCGGGCCCTGGAGCTGGTGGCTGAGCTGGCAACGCCTGAAGTCCGTGGCCCGTTGCGGCCGGTCGTAGCGGCGCTGGCGATGGGCGCGGATTGGGAAACAGCCTGGCGCAGCTCCGAGGTCCGGGCGCCGGGGCTTCGCGCCCTGCAGGAGGCGCTGGGATTCGCCGCGCTTACCGGTGCCCCGTCCTCGGCGATCCTTTACGCCCAGGCGGCGCGGATGCGCCGCGAGCGGTTCCGGTCCGCGGAGAAACGGGCCGCGGCCCTGGGCGTGAAGCTCGTTGTGCCGCTGGGCCTGTGTTCACTGCCGGCGTTCATCTGCTTGGGGGTCGTTCCGGTGCTGCTGGCGATGCTGCCGGGCTGACCGCGGATAGTAACTGTCGGCGCATTGTTGCAGGTCAGGTGAGCACCGTGGCGTTGGCGGGGGACCCGGTTCCTCCGGTGATGTTGAGAGGTTTGATGCTGATGAAGGCGTCCCAGTTTCCGGTGGCTTTCAGGTGCCGGCTGAGGGGTCCTAGCCGCCACAGTTCGCCCAGGGGCATGCCGAGTTTGGCGAGGAGTTGTTGGTGCATCATGCCGTGGTCGCTGGGGGCGGTATGCAGGAAGGGACTTCCCGGTACAACGGGCAGACATTCGAAGGCGAAGTTGTCAGCGGCGAGGAGTGCAAGCCGGTGGTCCCAGGCCCAGGCGACGAAGTCTTGGGACTGGGCGATGCCGGTGGCGTGGCGGCTGTCGCGGGTGCGTTGTTTTTCCTCCGGGGTCAGGGCAAGGAACCATTCGCACCAGCCGGTGTGGAACATCAGGATGTCACCCGGGCGGATGCTGAGCGACTGGGACGCTATGGCCGCCTGGATCAGATCGAAGCCAAGGGGTTCACCCGCTGCGTGGTCGATGGGCTCACCCAGGCCGTTGCGGTGCCCGTCGAGATCGACAAGTAGTGCCCTGCCGACGATGGGTCTGTCAGCCCATTCCTGGATGCCGAGGTCTGGGGTGCCTGCCCGGATTCGTTCATCCAGGGTCCCGTTGTAGAAGCCGATGTCATCCGCCCTGCGGTGCCGGAGCCCGTCGATCTGCGTTGATCCCTGGAGGTAGTACCCGTCCAGATAATCGTCGCGGTGGGCAGGGTGGGAGGAGTAGATCGTGTGGTGCGGTGCGTTGCGCTTGAGCGACATTCCGGGATCGAAGGCGTCCGCGGGGTAGTCCAGGCCGAAGACCGTTCCGGTCCTGATGCAGCTCCTGGCTTCCAGGATGGTGTCCTGGGTGATGAAGGACGGCGTTCCGCGGTCCGCTTCAGGGAACAGTCCCCACGAAGTCCCTGAGAGGCTGCCCTTCCTTTCCAGCAGCCCGGCAAAGGTGGGGTATGTTCCGGCTTCTGGGGCGCTGGTCATCGCGTCGTTGCCTTCTGCCGTGCTTGTTCTTGTTTCAGTTGGCTCTTGTAGCTCAGGAGGAAGCCGGCGACCGCGCACAGGGAAGCCGCGATGCACAGCGGGGGTTTGACGGATTCATTGAAGAATTCCAGCCAATCCCCTTGGCCGGCGAGGAGGGCGATGGCCTGGCCGATCACGACGAGGATGCCTCCAAGGAGAAGGGCGGCGAGAGCCAGGACGAAAATGACTTCGATGGTTCGTCTGTACTGGTGCATAACTTGGTTCCTTTAGATCGGCAGGACGCCGACGATGATCAGCACACCGATTCCCAGCAGCGGCAGTGCGTAGTGGGTGAGCAGGCGGGCGAAGGTTTTGACCGGATCCACGTCAGCGATGCCGCAGGCGACGTAGAGCGGCGCCCCTCCAGGGGGAACCGCTGCTTCGCAGGAGGAAAAGACCAGCACGGCGACGGCGGCGGTGGTCGCCGGGACGCCGGCGGCAACGAGTGTGGCGACACCCACGGTTCCGACGGCGGCCATCGTGGCTGTGGCGGAGAGCGGTGCGGCAACGGCGATGACGATCAGCCCGATCAGGATGGCGAGGAGCCACAGGGGCAGGTTCATCTGGTTGAGCAGTGCTGTCATCTGTTTGGGCAGACCGGTGGCAGCGAGGGCGTTGGCCCCGGCGAAGGCGAAAACAACAGTTACCCCGACGATGCCGAACCTGGGTGCGGACTGCTGCAGCAGAGTCCACCAGGCCCGTCCGCTGCCGGGGAGCCGTTTCCTGCCTAGAACGGCGCCGGTGATGATGAGCACCACCGGGATCCAAACGATGACGCTGACGGTTTTGGCGACATCCGCTCCGGTCCAGTCCGAGAGTGCCGTGGCGATGGCGCCGGAGGTGATGATGAGCGGGATGGCCACAACGATGAAGAGCAGCAGGGTGGCCCAGCCGCGTCCGAAGGCTACCCGGGCAGTCAGCCGGTGCGCAGGATCCAGCGGCGTCATCCCGCTCTTGCGGATCAGCAGCCAGGTCACGATGAGCCGGTGCAGGAAGCACCAGAGTCCGCCAATGAGCAGGGGCATAACCAGCTCGTTGACGTTCAGCAGGGGCCCGACAGTGGCGGACCCGACCAGGACAAACATGGAGGCACTGAACGGGAAGGTGATGCCCATCCCGGCGTTTCCGGCGACGAGGGTCGCCGCCGCGGGCTTGTCGAGCTTGGATTTTTCCATCCAGGGGATGGTCACCGAGCCAACGGTAGCGGCGATGGCGGCCTGGTTGTGGACGACGCCGCCGAGGCCGGCGGACGCCACGGTTGAGACCCAGGCGGGGCCGCCCTTCACCCCGCCGATCAGGGAGTTCAGCAGGTCGATGAGCCGGTCCAGCACCCCTGTCTTGTCCAGGAGGTATCCCATGAAGACGAAGGCCATGGTGGCAAAGACAATTTCGTCGGTGGCGGCCGAGTACAAGGAGGCCCAGCCGATCTGTGCCGCGGCCGCTCCGGTGAAGGGGAGCACGGCCAGGAAACCGAGGATCATGGCTTCTCCGACGCTGCGTTTGATCACTGTGGTCCAGAGCAGGATGACGGCCAGGTAGGCCCCAAGGGCCCAGATGCCGATCATGTTGCTGCTCCTGACGGGGTATTGCTTGCTGGAAGGTTCATCGTGGATTCCTGTAAATGATTCTGCCTGATGCCGGAGTCAGCGCAAGGCCGGTGCCATCGGCGGCGTTTCCTGGGCTATGCGTGTCAGGGCGGTAGCAGAAGCTGCCGTCATCTCGGCCGGGACGCCGAGGTCAGAGAGGTAGCTGGCCGTGTCCTGCATTTCCCTGGACCGCCGCAGCGAGTGCTTGGCAGTACCGGTGAGGAACCTGTCGATGACCGCATTGCCGTCCCCTGCCAGTTGCCGGGCGATTTGGCCGCGGATCCAGTCCTCGAGGCCGGCGGCCCGCCCGGCGGTGACGGCTTCGACAACCACGGAGGCCAGTCCTTTCATCAGGACGCTGCGGAGGAGTTTGTGGGCCATGGCTGCCCCGGGTTCCCCGTCCGCAATTTCGACGTCCGCACCCAGCGGGGTGAGAAGGTCAGCGATGGCCCGGGATCCTGGGCCGCTGACCATCAGGGGGGTCTTCTCGCCCAGAGTGGTTACAGGTCCGAGGATGGCGACGTCGGCGAAGAGCGCTGCACCAGGCAGCTGTCCCAGTTCCTGCATGACCTGCGGTGAGGAGGACGTGAAGTCTGCGTAGCAGCTTCCTGCCGGGAGCACTGGCAGGCATTCCCGGGCAACGCTTCGCGCCGCTGCGGCCCCGGTGAGGACGAGGACGATGTCCGCGCCGAGGCAGGCATCCGCCGCGCTTGCGGCCCGGGTGACGCCGTGCGGGGTGGAGGGGGCGACAGGATCAAATCCTGTGACATTGTGGCCTGCGGCGACGAGGGCTGAGGCATAGGTTGCCCCTGCTTCGCCGAGACCGATGACGGTGCACGCTGACATGAGTTTTGTCTTTCTCTCTTAGTGGCGGGACGCGACGATCGCGGCCCGGCGGTCGGTTTCGTCGGCAAAGACGGCTTCGGCGGCCTCTGCCACATTCGCCGCCTGTTCCCGGGGGATGACGACCACGCCGTCGGAATCGCCGATGATGATGTCTCCGGGCAGAACGGGGACGCCTCCGAAGGAGATGGGTGTCCCCAGCCGGGACGGTCCGTCCTTGTATGGTCCTGCGGGAGTGGTGGCGCGGGCGAAGACGGGCATCCCGATCTCGCCGAGGGCTTCGGCGTCGCGGGCGGCGCCGTCCAGGGCGAACCCGGCGAGGCCGAGGGTGATGGCGCGTTCGCCGATGAGTTCGCCCAGCAGCGCCCGGGACTCGTCCCCGCCGCCACTAACCACGATGACGTCCCCAGGGCGGGCGAGCTGCAGTGCTCGGTGGATGCCCTGGTTGTCTCCGGGCCGGGTCCAGACCGTGAAGGCGGGCCCGGCGAGGCGGGCGCCGGGCCAGATGGCCTGGATGGCTGAGTCGGCGACTCCAAGACGGTCCATTGCGTCGCCGATGTTGGCGGCGGGCAGTTTGGCGAGGCGCTCGAGCACGTCCCGGTCGGGGCGGGGAAAGTCTGCGTCGATGTCCTCAAGGACAGGAGTTGTCATGATGGATTCTTCCGTAGGGGTGGCTGAGGGGTGAGAGTTAGTCTTTTTTCTGGACCAGCGGGAGGACCTTCTTGAAGTCCTCTTCCTGTCCGGCCCAGAACTTTTCGTAGTCGCCGCCCGTCAGGTAGCTGGTCTGCAGGCCCAGGGCGCTCATCTTTTCCTTGACGGCCGGGTCCTCGATGGCCTTCTGGAGGGCCGCTTCCAGCTTCTTGGCGACGGCGTCAGGCAGCCCTGCCGGGGCCGAGTAACCGCGAACGGTGCCGGCTACAAGGTCATAGCCTGCTTCCTTGAACGTGGGAACCTCGGGCAGTGAGGGTGCCCGCTCTTCTGTCATGACGCCCAGGACCCGTGCTTTGCCCTGCTTCGTCAGGTCGTTCACGTCGCTGACGTTCGCGACGAGGATGTCAACGTGCTTGCCGAGGAACGCAGTGGTGGCCTGGGATGCGCCTTCGGAGAAGTGGACCGGAGCGAATTCGGCGCCGGTGGACTCCTGGATCTGGGCCAGTGCGAAGTGTTCACCGGTCTGCAATCCGGTCGTGCTGGCGGTCATGGACTTCGGCGTGGCCTTCGCCGCGTCGAGGAGTTCCTTCAGTGTCTGGTAGGGGCTGTCAGGCTGCACAGCGATGACCGTAGGGTCGATAACCTGCCGGCCGAGCGGCTGGAAGCTGCTTCGGGTGTACTTGGCGCCGCGGCTGGGATCCAGGGGCGATACGACGACGGACGGGGAACCGGTTGCGCCGATGGTGTATCCATCGGGCTTGGCGCCGGTCAGCGCCGTGTAGCCGATCTGTCCGCCGGCGCCAGGCTTGTTAATGACCTCGACATTGGTGCCGAGTTCTTTCTCCAGGATCGGCTGAACAAGGCGGGCTGCAGTGTCCACCGCTCCTCCGGAGGAGAAGGCCACGATCAGGTCGATGGACTTGCCCTTTTTCGGGAAGTCGTCCCCGGAGGGAGTGGAGGCGCCGGCGTTGGCGCCGCAGCCGGTAAGAGCGATGAGGGCTGCTGCCGCGAAGGCTGCGGTGACTTTGTTGAATGACAAGGGTCTTCTCCTTTGAAGAGATGTGTTGACTAAACGGTTGATAGGTATCGGACGGAGGGAAAAGCAGGGTTTAGGCTTCGGGGTCCTCGGTGAGGGCCTTGGGTTTGCGGAACTTGAGCAGCGGGCTGCAGATGATCAGCACGCCCAGACCGATCAGCACGGCGGAGATGGGACGGCTGGTGAAGACGCTGAAGTCGCCCTGGGAGATTTCCAGGGATTCGCGCAGTGAGCGCTCCATCAGCGGCCCCAGCACCAGGGTGAGGACCATCGGTGCCAGCGGGATGTCCAGGTTCCTCAGGGCCAGACCGAGGAGGCCGAAACCGATCATGACGAAGACGTCGAAGACGCTGAAGTTGATGGTGTAAGCGCCGATGACCATGAACAGCAGGATCAGGGCGGTCAGGATGGGGGTGGGGACGCGCAGGATGGAGGTCCAGAGACCGACCAGGGGGACGTTGAGCAGCAGCAGCAGCACGTTACCGATGAAGAGGCTGGCGATGATGGCCCAGGCGATGTCCGAATGTTCGGTGAAGAGGGCGGGCCCGGGAGTCAGGCCCTGCTGGAGGAACGCGCCCATCAGCACGGCGATGGTCGGGGATGCGGGAATGCCGAGGGTGAAGAGCGGGATCAGTGCGGCGTTGGCGTGGGCGTTGTTGGCTGTTTCGGGACCGGCCACGCCTTCCACGGCACCCTTGCCGAGTTCGTTGCGGAACCGGGAGAACTTCTTTTCGGCGGCGTAGGACAGCAGGGAGGACACGGATCCGGTCATGCCGGGAATGAGGCCGAGTCCGAAGCCGACGCCGGTGCCGCGGGCCATGGCGGGGGCGCTGCGGCGCCATTCTGTCCGGGTCGGGAGCAGGGAGCGCATGCCGGGGGCATGAACCACCGGTGTCTCCGCGTTCTTGCGGTAGGACAGGATTTCGGAGAGGCCGAAGACGCCGACGATGACAGCCACGAAACTGACGCCGTCCAGGAGGCGGTCCATCCCGAAGGTGAAGCGCGGGGCGCCGGCGACGGGGTCGATGCCGACCATGGAGATCAACAGGCCCAGGGCCCCGGAGATGATGGCTTTGACCATGGATTTGCCGGCCAGTGCGACCAGTAGGGATATGCCGACGACCATGAGTGCGAAGAACTCTGGGGGCCCGACGAGCAGACCGAGTTCGCCTAGGGGTTTGGCGGCGGCGACCAGGCCGATGGTGGCGATGGTTCCGCCAACGAAAGATCCTACGGCGGCCAGGGTTAGCGCCGCACCTGCCCTGCCGAGTTTGGTCATCGCATAGCCGTCAATGGTGGTGATCGCCGATGACGCCTCGCCTGGTGTGTTCAGAAGGACGCTGGTGATCGTTCCGCCGTACTGGGTGCCATAGAAAATGGCGCACAACATGATGATCGAGCCGGTGGGATCCAAGTTCAGGGTGAGCGGGATGAGCAGGGCCACGCCGGCGACAGGGCCGACGCCTGGAAGGACTCCGATGATGGTGCCCAGCAGGCAGCCGAGAAAGGCAAAGATGAGATTTTGCCATGTCATGGCGGCCGCGAAGCCGCCGAGCAGTTCGTTAAGTGTGTCCATGCCTAGAGTCCGATCAGGTTCAGCGGAGTGAATGCAGAAACGGGAAGTGCAACGTTGAGGCCGTAGTTGAAGGCGTAGAACGCGCCGACGCTCCCGGCGAGGGTGATGATCAAGGAGGACACCCAGCTCCGGCGACCGCGCAGTTTCAGGTGGTACAGCAGGAACAGGAACATGCTCAGCTGAAAGCCAAGCAAGTCCATGACGGACGCCAGGACAACAAGGCTGACCACGACGGAGATCACTACAGCCCGGTCGATCCCCTCGGCCGCGGCACTCGGCCGGCGTAGCTCGTGGACCAGCCAGAGCGCCGACATCGCGACCAGCACTCCTCCCATGGCGAACGGGAACAGGCCGGGACCCGGTCCCAGCGACGTCCACAGCCCGAGGCCGACCGAACTGAACAGCACGTACACGCCGACGGCGGTGAACGCGCCGATGCCCGTAAGCACCGATGGAGCGACGCGGGCGGCGCGCTCGGGCTTGGTCAATACTGACTCCGTTGTCATCGTTTCCTTCTTACGCTCCGTGGTATTTCATTTCATAGAATGAAAGAATATTTCGTCTGAAGAAATAGTGACAGGAGACACAAAGCCTGTCAAGGGCAAGGTGATTACATAGAATGAAAGAATGACGGTGACTTCGACACATTCAGCCAGCTCGGCGGAAGACGGCCCGAAGGCTGCCAACATGCGCTCCCTATCGAGGGCCATGGAGGTCTTCGCGGAACTCCAGAGAGCGGACCGGCCCCAGCGGCTCAGTGATCTCGCCAGGACCTGCGGCATGAGCCTGCCGACCACGCTGCGGATCCTGCGGGTCCTTCAGGACTTCGGCATGGTCAGTCAGACGGACAAGTCCTACCGGATCGGACCGGCGGTCCTGCCTGCGGCCCGCAGCTACCTTGAGAATGACCCACTGGTCGTTGCCGCCCGCCCGGTCCTTCAGCAGGTCGCCTCGCAGACGGGACTCACCGCATCCCTGTACACGAGGCTTGGGTTTGAACGAATCCTTGTTGCGCGTGTCGACGGCGATGCGCCGCTGCGTTACGACCTCCCGCTTGGCAAGCGGCTGCCCCTCACGGTCGGCGCGGCGGGCAAAATCCTGCTGGCCTCCCTGTCGGATGAAGAACTGCAACAGGCAGCTGCCGCGGCCATCGCGGCAGGCCACGAGGAACCCACCTTTACGGCTGAGGAGCTCCGCGACCGTCTGCCTGAACCCGGTACCGACTACTCCTATTCAGCGGATGAACGCGCCACCGGCGTGCTATCCGTTGCTGTCGCCGTCCCCCACAGGTCCGGTCGCTCCAGCGAGTCCATCTCCCTTACCAGCCCCGTAGAGGCCGCCACTGAAAGCAGGCTCAAAGGCGGCGTGCCCGAACTCCGACGTGCCGCGGCCAGGCTCTCGGAGCTCCTGGAAGGCTCCGTCTACTAGGGTGCCCGTGGGCAGCGGCAAATAGACTTTATCGCCCGTCACGACGGAGAAACACGGTCGAGGCCAAGCCATGCCCGGATGGGCATGAAGTTTGTCGTGCGCTGGCCTGTGTTCACTGCCGGCCTTCATCTGCCGGCGTTCATCTGCCTGGGGGTCGTTCCGGTGCTGCTGGCGATGCTGCCGGGCTGACCCCGGCAGGGTGGACGGCGGGAGTCTCGGAAGCATTCCTCCACAGCCCGCATTGCGGGGCGGTTTTCCACTTGGCCGGGAGTGCGCCTTACCTGCCGGGTCCCCGGCCGGAAGAGTCTAAGGACAGCCGGCGGTCCCGCCGGAACCCAGGGAAAGGAAAACCCATGTCCGTCCGTAACAGCGCGCCCTATCACAGTGTTCCCGGAGGCGCACCGGGGGCCCAGCACCCCGAGCCCGGGATGGAGAGTGCCGAGATCCGCGAGATCTATCCGGGGGCCAGTGCCGACCCGCTCAGGGCGCGAACGTCGAGAAGGCCGAGATGGCTGAGAAGGCTGTTTGGCTCGGAGACTGGAATGGCGACGGCCGAGTACGCCATTGCCACGCTCGCCGCCGTGGGGTTTGCCGGCATCCTCGTGTTCATTATGCGCAGTGACGAGGTCCGGGGTTTTCTGCTGAACCTCATCCGCACGGCGCTCGCCTTGCCATGAGCCGCGGGTGGCAGCCCGGAGGCGCCAACCGGGCAGGCGGCCCCCTTCGAGCGGACGCACCTGCCCGCCCGTGGCCGGCCGGTCGCTCCGATCCGGGCCGCGGGGCCGTCACGGCTGAATTCGCGGTGGCGCTGCCCGCCGTTATGCTGCTGCTGGCGCTGCTGCTGGCCGGCTCAGCGGCGGGAGTCACCCAGCTGCGGCTGGAGGAGGCTGCGCGGGCCGGGGCCCGCGCCTTGGCCCGGGGCGAGGACGCCGGCGCAGTGGGCGTCATCGTCCGGCAGCTCGCGGGTGACTCGGCGGCATCTGCCGTGGCGTCCGACGGCGAATGGCTCACCGTGACGGTCTCCGGCAAGGTTCCCGGCGCCGTTGGTTCGCTTCTTCCCTGGACATTCTCGGCCCGCGCCTGGACCCGGGGCGAAACATCCGGCCCGTCAGCCGCGGCCCGGGTTATCCGGACGTGGCGCTGCCAGCTGCAGAATTTCGCCGCATGAGCCGGCAGCCTTCGTGGGTGCACGCCGCGTGCGGCCAGCCGGAACGGCCGGGGTGTTCGGCGCAGTGCGAGCAGCCGCAGCACCTCGAACGCCAGGAGTCCCGGACGCACTTTGAGCGACGGAATCACCCTGATCACCCGGAGCGCGGCGCCGGGACCATCCTGGCGCTCGGGCTGGGGCTGCTGGTTGTCCTGGCCGCGGTCCTGATCGCGTTGCTGGCCCAGTCGGCAGCGATGGCAACCCGGGCGGCGGCAGCCGCTGACCTGGCGGCCCTTGCTGCTGCGGATGCTGCCCGGGGAATTATCCCGGGAGACCCCTGCACCGTCGCCGCGGACGTCGCACGCCGGAACAATGCCAGGGTTCTCAGCTGCTCCGAGGGCGCTGGCAGCACGGTCCAGGTCCGCACGGAGCTTGAGGTCCGCACCCCTGTGGGCGGGGCTACCGGTCTGGCCAGGGCGGGGCCACCCCGTGAACCGGCGGCCCCAGCGGGGACTATGCCTGCAGCGCTGTCGCGGCCTGGTCCGGCTGCCCGGTGCGCATCCGGTCCGTCGCGTCCTTGAGCAGCACGTCGATGAGGGTGACGGCGGCGTCCTTGTCGAGGGGGTTGTTCTTGTTTCCGCACTTGGGCGACTGCACGCAGGAGGGGCAGCCGGATTCGCATTCGCAGGCCTTGATCGCGTCGCGGGTGGCGGCGAGCCAGACCCGGGCCTTGTCGTAGCCGCGCTCGGCGAAGCCCGCCCCGCCGGGGTGGCCGTCGTAGACAAAGATGGTCGGCACGCCGGTGTCGGCGTGGATGGCGGTGGAGACGCCGCCGATGTCCCAGCGGTCGCTGGAGGCAACCAGCGGAAGGAGGCCGATCGCCGCGTGCTCCGCGGCGTGCAGGGCGCCCGGGAACTGGGCTTCGATCAGCCCCGCGCCGGTCAGCGATCTGTTGTCCATGACAAACCACACCGCTTTGGTGAACAGGTCCCGGGCCCCCAGTTGCAGCGGTTCCTCGCCGAGGATCTCATTCGAGATCAGCGCCTTGCGCTGGAAGGAGACCACCTGCGTCGTCACCTTCACGTCGCCGAAATGCACGGCCACATCGCCCCACTGGGTGGTGCGCTGCGTTTCGAGCACCTCGATCTGGGTCACGTCACGGGCGGTGGTGTAGTAGTCGGGGTTCGCCCGGCGCACCATCACGCAGTGGTCGTCCTCGTTCAGGTCCTCCACCACGTAGCTCTCGCCCTGGTGGACGTAGATGGCACCCGTGTGGGCCTGGTAATGCGTCTGCGGGGAATCCATGGTCCCGAGCAGGGAGCCGGTGTCGGCGTCCACGATGCTCACCGGGCCGCCGCCGTCGGCCCTCAGGTTCACCATGGCCGCGGCGCTTTGCGGGTGGGTCCAGAACCACCCCGCCGGGCGCCGGCGCAGATAGCCCTGGGCCACCAGCTGGTCCAGCAATTTCTCGGACGTCGCACCGAAAAGACCCAGCTCGGCGTGCCCGAGCGGCAGTTCGGCGGCGGCGGCACACAAATGAGGTCCCAGCACATAGGGATTGGAGGGATCAAAGACCGTGGCCTCGACCGAGACGTCGAAGATCGCCTCGGGGTGGTTCACGAGGTAGGTGTCCAGCGGGTCGTCGCTCGCGACGAAGGCTGCGATGGCGTCCTGCCCCGCCCGGCCGGCGCGGCCGATCTGCTGGAACAACGACGCGCGGGTTCCCGGCCAGCCGGCGACGAGCACGGCGTCGAGACCGGAGATGTCGATCCCCAGTTCCAAGGCGGACGTGCTGGAGACGCCCAGCAGTTCCCCGGAGCGCAGAGATTTCTCCAGGGCGCGGCGCTCCTCTGGCAGGTAGCCCGAACGATAGGCGGCCACCCGTTGCGGCAGGCTGGGATCGACCTCGTCGAGGAGGCGCTTCGTGATGGAGGCAATGGTCTCGGCGCCGCGCCGGGACTTGATGAACGCAATGGTGCGCACCCGCGAGGAGACCAGGTTGGCCAGCAGGTCCGCGGTTTCCGCCACGGCTGTGCGCCGCTCCTTGGCGCCGTTCTCGCCACGGACCTCGCTCAGGGCAGGCTCCCAGAACGCGACGGTGGTGGAGCCGTGCGGCGAGGAGTCCTCGGACACGGCACGGACGGGAGCGCCGATGAGCCGGCCGAAGGAGGTCCCGGGCTCGGACGCCGTGGCCGAGGCCGCGATGAACACCGGCCCGGCCCCGTCGGGGCTGTAGTAGGCGCAGATGCGGCGCAGCCGCCGCATCAGGTTGGCCACGTGGGATCCGAAGACGCCGCGGTAACTGTGGGCCTCGTCGACGATCACGTAGCGCAGCCGGCGGAAGAACCGAGCCCACCAGGCGTGGTTGGGGAGGATCCCGAAGTGCAGCATGTCCGGGTTGGCCAGGATGAAGTTCGCGTGGTCCCGGATCCAGCGGCGCGACGCGGGGTCGGTGTCGCCGTCGTAGGTCTCTGCCCGGACGGTGGGGAGCTTCAGCGCCCGGATCGCAGCCAGCTGGTCGGCCGCCAGGGCCTTGGTGGGCGACAGATAGAGGGTGACGGCGCCGTCGTCGTGGATCTTGCCCGGTTCGGCGAGGACCCTCAGTTCGGAGCGGTGGATCGCATCCAGCGCCGGCAGCTGGTAGGCCAGCGACTTTCCGGAGGCGGTGCCGGTGGCGATCACGACGTGCTCGCCACCGTGGGCGAGTTCGGCGGCCTGGATCTGGTGACGGT
>DASWAW010000014.1:0-2986 GCA_036390955.1 Arthrobacter sp. | reverse complement strand
AGATGCACGGGGCTTGTCTCGACGCAGTCCATGACTGCGGAGCTTTGCTTCGTTCACCTGCGCCGGCCGCCCTATGTTCAGGGTCCTTCGTCTGGAGATCCACTGGCTCTCCCGGCGCGACTGCAGAATTGAGTCTTGCTTGGGAGAGTGGATTTCCAACAACCGACGGTCTTTGGTTTCCCCAGCTTACAAGAGGCGGGGCGTGTGCTCCAAATCGTGGCCCCCTCGGCTTCCGGGCATGCTGTCAGCTGACGCTGGGGCTGAAGTCCGGGAGTTCCTTTTGCCAGATCCCGGTCACACCGGCGGTGGTGAATCCAAGCTGCTGGTTGACGGTGAGCAGGTACCGGTTTTCCGGGGCGTTCCAGGTGTAGAGGACGCGGGCGTCCGGGAACTGCTCCGAGAGCCTCTCCATGTTTGAGACCTTGATCAGCAGGCCCAGCTTGTTCCCGCGGTGTTCGCGCAGGATCACGGTGTCGTCCTGGAACACGACGTCGGGGCGCAGCGCGAGGACGCTGATGGTGGTCAGGCCAACGAGGCTGCCGCTGGCGATGTGTTCGACGGCGGTGACCACCGTCCGGCGTCCCTGCGCGATGGCGACGTCCTCGGCCTCGCGGAGGATGCCGCCGTCGAACACCATGCCGCCGTCGTCGACGCCGGGCACGCCGTCCTCACCGGCGCTGTTTTCCAGCGCGGCGACGGCTTCGAGCCACTGGTCCGGGCACCGGTCCGTCCAGTGGTGCAGACGGTACCGGCCGGCGTTCGCCTCCTCGGCCTCGGTCTCCAGCTGCTCCACGAGCACACTGTCGAGGGGCAGCGCGCAGGCACTGAACTGTTCGATGTGCTGGAGGGTGTAGCCGCTGCGCCGGGCGAATTCCACTTCGCGGCTGTCCACCGGGACGAAGCCCAGGCCGGTCCCGGGCACCAGCTGGCCGGCTTCGCTGTCGCCCAGGGAGGAACTCGGATGGTTCGTGTCAATCAGGATGGTGTGGCGGCCCTCGTCCCGGGCGAAGTGCTCGGCGGCCTGGAGCAGCTGCCGCCCCACGCCCCGGCCCTGGAACTCGGGCAGGATGTCGAGGTCAAATTCGGCCAGATCAAGGTTGTCCGAGAGCGGCAGGGCGATGTCCACGGTGCCGACGATCTCGCCGCCGATCTTGGCCACGAGGATCACCTGGCGCTCGTACGGGTCCGCCATTTCCAGCAGTTTCTCCGCGGGCGCGTAGGCGAGATCGTCGCTGCCCCAGGTCTGCATGCGCACCTTGCGGCCCACTTCGACGGCGGCAATAAAGTCCGCGGCGTCCGGCCCGTCCAGCGAATCGGGGATCCACAGCTGTTCAATCCGTACGTCGTTTGCCATAACGGGCATCATCCCCAGCTGTTCTGCCATCTACGGGTACCGGATTCCCGGCAATAACAGGGTTTCCACCGTCAGCATATGCCGGTTTGCGCCGGTGTTCCATCGTCGGACGTGCGCCGGGCCCGCGGCTACCCTCCGGCGGAGCCGACGGTCCGCTGCCATTCGCCGTCGTATCCGGCGGCCCGGAAACCGAGTGCCACGTTGATGGCGAGCATGTGGCCGTTTTCCGCCGCATTGAAGGTGATGACGCGTTCCACCTGCGGGTACTCCGCGAGCAGGCGGCGGAGGTTGCGGATCTTGACGAGCATGCCCAGCCGGTGCCCGCGGTGGCCGGCAGCGACCAGGGTGTCGTCCTGGTCGCCCAGCCACGGTTTAGACGGCGTGAGCTGAAGCACCGAGTAGGCGGCCAGCTCCCCGCTGCCCCGGTGCCGTGCCGCGGCGACGAGGGACTCCAGGCCGGCCCGCTGCCAGGTCTCTTCGACGTGGCGCACCCGCGCCACATCCCAGTCCTCCGGGTCGAAGCTCAGGTCCCCGGTCGGCGCGTCAGTGCTCATCCGGGACATCAGCGCGGCGAGCTGCCCGGCAAGCTCCTCCGGGCAGCGGCCGGTCCAGGACACCAGCTCGTAGTCCTCCCCCGCCGTGGCCAGGGCCTCCCGTTCCAGGGCATCCCACGACGCGGCATGGGCGCGGACATCCAGGGCACTGAAGCGCGAGACCTGTTCCAGCCGGTACCCGGCCTGCAGGGCAAAGCGGACGCCCCGCGCGTCGGCGGGAAGCGCGCCCGTCCCGGTGGCCGGCCGGACGGTTGCATCCCGGATGTCCGGGTCAGGGCCGGCGGGATGCTCCGTGTAGCTCTGCAGGATGCTGCGGCCGGCCGCGGCCGCCAGCGCTTCCGCGTGCCGGAGCAGCGCCCGGCCAATCCCCCGGCCGCTGAACTCCTCGAGCACATCGACGTGGACGAAGGCGCTGCCGAGGTTCTCCTGGAGTTCGAAGCGGACCCAGGACCGGCCGGCCATCCGCCCGTCCTGGCGCACAAAGAAATGCTGGATTTCCTGGTAGGCGTTGTCCCGCCAGAACTGGAGCCGGGCCTGCGGCGGGGTTGACCGGTCCAGGTTGCCCCAGGTCTGGAGCGTCAGGGCGTCGCAGAGTGCCCCGACCTCGAGGAAATTTCCGGCGTCCGCGGAATCGAGGGCGGCAGGGAGCACAAGGCGTTCAATGCGGTACGTCGCGGCGGTCACCGGGACAGCGTAGCCCGTGCCCCGGAGAGCGCAAAAGACCGCCCCGCGGATGCGGGACGGTCTTTTGCGCTGCCTGCTGTCAGGCGGTGAAGCTTAGACCTCGGTCAGGACCTTGGTGACGTTGGGGTCAACCGAGATGCCCGGGCCAAAGGTGGTGGCGACGGTGGCCTTCTGGATGTAGCGTCCCTTGGAAGCGGACGGCTTGAGGCGAAGAACCTCTTCCAGAGCGGCTGCGTAGTTCTCGGCCAGCTTCAGGGCGTCGAAGGAAACCTTGCCGATGATGAAGTGCAGGTTCGAGTGCTTGTCGACGCGGAAGTCGATCTTGCCGCCCTTGATGTCGTTGACGGCCTTGGCGACGTCAGCGGTCACGGTGCCGGTCTTCGGGTTCGGCATC
>DASWAW010000013.1:0-2844 GCA_036390955.1 Arthrobacter sp. | reverse complement strand
GCCGGATACCCTTGAAGCATGACCTCTGCAAACTCCCAGTCCATGAAGCCGGCCACCGTTGCCAAGAAGCTTGGCATCTACCTGCCCGCAACACCCCAGGAGTTCCAGGATTCGGTCATCAGCCGCGCCGATTTCGCCGAGCTCCAGGCCAACCCGCCCGAGTGGCTCGCCGAACTGCGGCGCAACGGCCCGCACCCCCGCCCGGTGGTCGCGCAGAAGCTGAACGTCTCCATCAGCGGCCTGGCCCGCGGCGGGGTTGAGGAGGCGCTGACGACGGCGGAAATCACCGCGCTGCTGCAGGCTCCCCCCGCATGGCTGGTCGCCGAACGTTCCACCCACGCCGCCGTCCGCGCCGAGGCCCAGCGGGTCAAGGACGAGGCTGCGAAGAAGGACGCCAAGAAGGAACGCACCGCCGCCGAGTAGCCGCGCCCGCCCGCCAGGGGCCGGGCCTGGACCCCGGCGCGGGTCAGTCCCGGCTCAGTCCCGGGTCATTCCCGGCTCAGTCCTGGTGGAGCTGGACGAAGTTCCCGCACCCGTCGTCGAGCACCGCCGTCGTGCCGCCGGGTCCGTCGGAGGGCTCGCCCTGGAAGATTACGCCCTTGGCCGTGAGCCGCTTGTACTCAGCCCGGACGTCGGTGACACCGAAGACGATCGCGGGCAGCCCCGCGTCGTGGCATCCGTTCATGTAGGCGGCACCGATCGGGTTGTCGCTGGGCTCCAGCAGGAGCCCGACGGATCCGCCACCGGACCCGGCCGGGTCCTTCACGATGAACAGGTTGTGCTCCGGCATGACCAGGAGGCTCTCGAAGCCCAGGATTCCGGTGTAGAACTCGAAGGCGGCGGCGGGCTCCTTGACGTGGATACTGCACATTTTCAGTCGCATGGGGCCTAGGCTACGCCGGGACGGACCCTGGTGTGAACCGGACCCGCCGCGGCGTGCTCCCGCCCGGTTCCGGGGCCATTGACGGCCCGCCTCCAATGGATTCCAATGGAATCAGCGGAACCGCGCCCGTCCGGGCCGGATCCCTGGAGGTGTTGGAATGCCGTCCCTGTTCGAGCCCGCCCCCTTCGCGCTGTGGCAATTGTTTGCCTTGACGGTCATCGTCGTGTGCGCGTCCGCAGCCTCGGTGTATCTCATCCGGAAGCATGGAGCCGCTGACGGCGACGGCCTGCCTGATGCCGTGTTCTGGGACGTCTTCGCCGGACTCGCCATCGTGGCGCCGGCCGTGATCCTCACTGCCCTGGCAGCACCGTGGGCCGGCCTGCTGCTCGGCGTTCTCGCCGCGGCGGCCGCCGCAGCCTCCTACTTCTGGACTCCCAGGGTCTTCAGCCGGCAGGAGGCCCGCCGGGCCTCCCGGGACATTGCGGCCAGCAACGCGGCGGCCGCGGCCCGGCACCGCAACGCCCTGGCCCGGTGGCAGCGTTACGAACTGGACCCCGCGCACAGCATCGACTACCCCGCCATGAGTGACCCGCGGCAGCCCGAGACGGCCGCCCTGATCCGTGCCATGAAGGCCGCGGATCAGCTCCGCGGCGGGACGGAGGCCGGCTATGCCCCGGCGGTCGACCGGCTGGAACAAGCCCTTGCCGAGGCCGAAAAGGCCGCCGGCGTCGGACGCGACGAGGCCGGAAAGGCCGCCGGCCTCCGACGCGACGCCCCGACCAGCGACGCCGGATTCCCGGCCGCCGGCCCGGCGCTGGGCTGACACAGTCGGCAGTCCACCCGCCGGGCCCCGTCCCCGCGTTCCACGGCTATCCCCGGAAGGATGCACCATGACAGACATCACCATCATCGGCAGCGGCAACATGGCACGGGCGATCGGAACCAGGGCCGTGGCAGCCGGACGCTCGCTCCAGATCCTGGACCGGACCCCGGAGCACGCGGCCACACTCGCAGCCGAACTCGGCGGTGGCACGAGCTCCGGAGGACTGGGCGATATCCCGGAGGGGGACATCGTGGTGCTGGCCCTGCACTTCGAACCGGCCAAGGAAGTAGCCACGCACTACGGCGACACCCTGAGCGGCAAGACCGTGGTGGACATCAGCAACCCGGTCAATACGGACACTTACGATTCGCTCACCGTCGACCCAGGGTCCTCGGCCGCGGAGGAGATCGCCGCCCTGCTGCCCGGGGCAGAAGTCGTGAAGGCCTTCAACACCACGTTCGCCGGCCCGCTGACGGCCGGAGCAGCGGGCGGGATGCCGCTGGATGTCTTCATCGCCTCGGACTCCGAGGCGGCCGGCAACCAGGTCGCGTCGTTCGCTGCCGCGGCCGGTCTCCGGCCATTGCGGGTGGGCGGCCTGCGGCATGCCCGGGAGCTCGAGGGATTCCAGCTCCTCGTGACGGCACTGCAGGCCAACCCCGCCTACAAGGCCTTCAACTGGGGCACCGGACTGAAGATCATCGACTAGGCCGGCGCCGGCGCGCCCGCGGCGGTGCCGCTGACCCGCCGCGGCGCAGGCCCGCAGGACCTAAAGGTTGACTGTGCCGCTGTCGCCGACGCTCATCCGGCTGTGCAGGACCTTGGACTTGACCCACTGGAGCACTGTCGCGGCGGTTCCGCCGGGGCTGGTCCAGTACTCGGCGGAGTCGGAGTCGACGTGCAGCAGCACCACCTCCGGAGTGTCCGGGCCGTCCGGGAACCAGGCTTCAACCATCTGGTTCCAGAGCTCGTGGATCTTCTGGCGGTCCGTCACAACTTCTGCCGTCCCGGCCACCGACACCCATTCCGTTCCCTTCCCGAAGGAGACGTTCACGCCCGGGTGGGCGCGGACATGGGCTACCTGGGAGGTGGTGGCGGACGTGAAGAACCACATGTCGCCGTCGTCCTTCACATCCTGGAC
>DASWAW010000012.1:0-2453 GCA_036390955.1 Arthrobacter sp. | reverse complement strand
CGGGAAGAACCGGTACCAGCGGTTCCGCCCGGAGATGATGAAATCCCTTGTGGAGCGCACCGAGCTGGAGGCGGGCCTGCGGCTGGCGGTGGATGCCGGCGAGATCGCCGTGCACTACCAGCCCATCGTGTCGACCCGGAGCGGCGTCGTGGTGAAGGTTGAGGCGCTGGCCCGCTGGGAGCGCGACGGCGGCATCGTCCCCCCGGCGCAGTTCATCCCGGCGGCGGAACGCAGCGGCCTGATCGTCGAGATCGGCACGGAAGTGCTGCTGAAGGGCTGCACCGAGCTGGGACCCTGGCTCGGGGAGGACTCAGCGCGCGCCCTCGCCGTCAACGTCTCCGGGGTGCAGTTGCAGCACGGGGACTTCGCCGAGCTGCTGCTGGCCGTCGCCCGGAACACCGGGGTGTCGCCGCGGCAGCTGGTGGTGGAAGTCACCGAAAGTGTTTTCTTCCACGACGACTGCCACGTGATCCAGCAGCTCACCGCGCTCCGGAACGCCGGCGTGCGGGTCGCGCTGGATGACTTCGGCACCGGATTCTCCTCGCTGGGACGGCTCCAGGGGCTCCCCGTGGACACCCTGAAGATCGACCAGTCCTTCACGGCCATGATCCACACCGGCGACGAGAAACTGCCGATCCTCAGCTGCATGGTCGCCATGGCCCACGGCCTGGGCCTCAGCGTCACGGCCGAAGGCGTCGAGACGGCTGCGCAGGCCGAATACCTGATGGATCTGGACTGCGATTCGCTGCAGGGCTACCTGTTCTCCCGCCCCCAGGCCGGACCCGGGCTGCGGTCCGCCATTGCCCGGTCCAACGACGCGTTCGCGGCCCTGCGGGGAGTGCGGGTGTCCGGACCGCGGTGACCCGGCACAATCTGGGGCCGGGGTACTGGACAAGCAGCCAGAGAACCCTATGATTCAGGGACGCATTGTCCGCGGCGCCGCCGGGACAGTATCCAACTCATCAACCGTCGCTTTGGGGGCCGGTATCGCCGTGGGAACTGGGATGGAAGAGAGCCTGCTGGAGCAGGGTCCCGATGCCTTCTTGCTGCTGACCGCGGACGGAACCATCGCCTTCGTGAACGCCGCCGCCGAGCGCCTCTTTGGCTACCCGCGCGAACAGCTGCTCGGTGCCGGGCACAACATCCTGCTCTCCGAGGACGAACGCGGCGGCTTCCTGCGGGTCTTCGGCCGGCTCGGCCGCGGCGGCCTGTCCGGCAGCCGGCCGTTCGCGGCGGCAGGCCGCCGTCGGGACGGCAGCGAACTGTCCCTGGAAATCACCTGCTCGCTGGTCACGGTCGACGCCGGCCCGGCCATGGCGGTGGCCATCAGGGACGGCAGCCACCGCGAGGACACCGACTCGGGCCGGCGCCTGGCCGTGTCCCTCCTGGACGCCACACTGGAATCCACCGCCGACGGGATCGTCGTCATCTCCAACGAGGGACTCATCACCGGGATCAACGACCAGTACCTGAAGCTGTGGGGCATGCCCCCCGAGCTGATCGCGGCGGAGGACCCGACGGCGCTGGTCACCTTTATCTCCCGCCAGCTGCTGGATCCGGAGTACTTCCGGCAGAAAGTCGGGGAACTCAACGCGGACAAGGTCAAGCAAAGCCACGACGTGCTGGAGTTCAAGGACGGCCGCACCGTGGAGCTCTACTCCCGGCCGCAGAAGGTCGCCGGCGCCGTCGTGGGCCGGATCTGGAACTTCCGCGACATCACCTCGACCCAGCGCGCGCAGGACCAGGCCCGCCGCGCCATGGCCGAACTCGCCGCGCAGGCCGAAAAACTCAAGGAACTCGCGTTCCAGGACCCGCTGACGGGCCTGGCCAACCGGATCCTCTTCACCGAACGCGTCGCCGCCGCGCTGCTGAACCGCGACCCGGTGCATGTGCTGCTGCTGGACCTGGATGACTTCAAGGAAGTCAACGACATCCTGGGCCACCACGCCGGGGATGAAATGCTGGTGGAAATCGCCGGCCGGCTGCAGCGGTGTGTCGGCCCGCACGGCACGGTGGCACGGCTCGGCGGGGACGAGTTTGTGGTCCTGCTGGTCGGCTGCAACGACTCCGACGCCGTGGCCCAACGGATCGTCGCCACCCTGAACGCCCCGTTCACCATCGAGGGAACCCTGCTGCGGCCGGGCCTCAGCCTGGGCGTCGCCTCGCGCGGCGCCGGGCCCATGACGTCCTCCGAGCTGTTGCGGCAGGCGGACCTGGCCATGTACGCCGCCAAGGAAGCCGGCAAAAACTGCTACCTGCACTTCCGGCCCGAGATGCTCACCGAGCTGCTGGCGCGGACCCAGCTGACCGCCGGGCTGAGGCGCGCCGTGGAACTGGGGCAGATCATCGTGCACTACCAGCCGGTGGTGTCCACCGAACTGCTGGAGGTGGTGCAGTTCGAGGCCCTGGCCCGCTGGCAGTTCGAGGGGAAGCTGATGCCGCCGGACGAGTTC
>DASWAW010000011.1:0-1922 GCA_036390955.1 Arthrobacter sp. | reverse complement strand
GCTCTCGAGCAGCTCGCCGCCCTGGCCAAGCGGAGACCAGGCCTCGGTGAGGATGCCCTTGGAGGCGTTGAATTCCCGCAACGCTGCCTGGTTGAAGAACGGGTGCAGTTCGATCTGGTTGATGGCCGGCACGACGCCGGTCTCATCGATCAGGCGCTGCAGCCCTTCCTTGGTGAAGTTGGAGACGCCGATGGTCTTCACGCGGCCCTGCTTCTGCAGCTCGATCAGAGCCTTCCAGGTGTCCACGTACTTGTCCTGCTTGGGCTGCATCCAGTGGATCAGGTACATGTCCAGTGTTTCCAGGCCCAGGCGCTCCATGGATTCCTCGAAGGCCTTCAGCGTGGATTCGTAGCCCTGGTCCGCGTTCCACAGCTTGGTGGTGATGAAGATTTCCTCGGGCCGGAGACCGGAGCGCTGGATCGCGCGGCCGACTCCTGCCTCGTTCCCGTAGATCTTGGCGGTGTCGATGTGGCGGAAGCCGGCCTCGAAAGCCTGGACGACCACCTTCTCGGCGACGTCGTCTTCAACCTGCCACACTCCGTAGCCAAGCTGGGGAATTGTGTTGCCGTCATTGAAAGTCAGTACCGGTGAGAAAGTCATCCAGCCATCCTGCCAAGGCGCGCGCCGGATCGCCAGTACATCAGGGGCGGCTAAGCTAGGCGCTTAACCGGGAATACCCACCCAGGCGGGCGTCCGTCTGGACCTCTCACTCCGCGGCGGCCGCCGCGGCGAGCCGGCGTTCGGCGTCGTTGACCTGCTCCAGCACCGATGCGGCGCGGCGCCGCACGGACTCGGCACCGGCCGGGACGGACCCGATCGCGAGCCGGAGCATCGCAGCCGCTTCGGCCGTAGTCGCCAGGGAGTTGCCGGCCGTCGACAGTGCGCGGTGGACTCCGGCCAGGGCCCCCGGGATGTCCAGTCCGTCGCTGGGTGACCGCCGCTGGGCCTCCACGCAGACCTGCCGCACCCGCACGGAGAGTGCCGACAGCTCGTTGGCGATCTCCAGGAGCTCGGCGTAGAGAGCCTCGTCCTCCACGCCTTCGAGGATCTGATGGTAGCGGTCGAGGCCTCGGGTGAAGCGGTCGTAGGCGCGCCGCCAGAGGCCTTTGCCGAGTTCGGCGTCGTCTTTGCGTCCCTGCCGGGCGGCGCTGAAGAATCCCAACGGTGCCTTACAGGTACTGGCCCGGACCGTGGTCCGGGTCGGCGGGTACGGGGGGCTGTGAGGGATCCGCGCCGGGTCTGGGCGCGGCGGCGCGCTGGGGCTCGCCGTTCTCGCCGATGATCACGCCGGGTGCGATCATCGTTCCGGGCGGCAGCTGGCGGAGCTGCGCCTGCGCCGCGGCGTGCTCCCGGGCGGCATGCTGCGCTGCGAGGGCTGTCTGGATGCCGTGGAAGAGGCCCTCCAGCCAGCCGACCAGCTGGGCCTGGGCAATCCGCAGTTCCGCGTCCGACGGGGTTCCGTCGGACGGGAAGGGAAGGGTGATCCGTTCCAACTCCTCGACCAATTCCGGCGCCAGGCCGTCCTCGAGCTCCTTGATTGAGCGTTCATGGATTTCGGCGAGCCGCACCCGGGCCGCGTCGTCGAGGGGGGCGGACTTCACTTCGTCCAGGAGCTGCTTCATCATGGTGCCGATCCGCATCACTTTCCCGGGTTCGTCAACGAGATCCTGAAGCTGGCTGGGTTTGTTCCGCGCACCGGCGTGGGCCGCGGGTTGGTCGCCCGGTCCCAGCTGTCCCGGCCGTGCCGGGGCCCCGGCCTGGACGGGCTCTGGGGACTGGCCGGGCTCCGGGGACTGGCCGGGCTCCACCGGCTGGCGGGGCTCCGCCGACCGGGCCGGCTGGGAATCCAGGGTGGTGCCCTCGACCAGGTCGTCGACGGCGGGCTGAGTGTCATGTGGATCGCTCATGGCTTCATACTCTCA
>DASWAW010000010.1:0-7679 GCA_036390955.1 Arthrobacter sp. | reverse complement strand
CCTCGCGGGGCTGGGCGAACTTCTTCGTGTCCCCGCCGGGCAGCTCCTGCTCCGCGGTGGGCGTTCCGTAGCCGCCGGCCTCCTCGATCGGTTCCTGCTGTTTCTCTTCAGTCATGCCGTCCTCCCTGCTGGTAGTTGACGCTGGAAATGGTTTGTCGGAGCGCGTGCAGCTCAGAGGCCCTTGCCGCCCGTGACGGGCACTACGGCGCCGGAAATGTAGGAGCCGTGGTCGGAGGCCAGGAGCACGTAGGCCGGCGCGAGTTCCGCCGGCTGACCCGCGCGCTGCAGCGGGGTGTCCTGGCCGAAGGACGGCAGCTTGTCCGGCCACTCGGTCGCCGGGATCAGCGGCGTCCAGATGGGGCCGGGAGCCACCGCGTTGACGCGGATGCCCTTCGGGCCGAGCTCCTGGGCCAGGGCCTTGGTGAAGGCGACCTGCGCGGCTTTGGTCATGGCGTAGTCGATGAGCTCCGGCGAGGGGTTGAACGCCTGGATCGACGCCGTCGTGATGATGGATGCGCCCGACTTCAGATGCGGCACCGCCGCCCGTGCGGTCCAGAGCAGCGAATAGAGGTTGGTCTTGAAGACGCGGTCGAACTCCTCGGTGGGGAGGGACTCGAAACTGTCGCGGTTCTTCTGATAGGCAGCGTTCAGCACCACGACGTCCAGGCGGCCGAATTCGGCGAGCGCGTCCTCGACGATCCTGGTGGCGAAATCCTCACTGCGCCCGTCGCCGGCGATCAGCAGTGCCCTGCGGCCGGTTTTGCGGATCCACGCGGCGGTGTCCTGCGCATCGGCCTCCTCTTCGGGCAGGTAGGAGATGGCGACGTCGGCCCCCTCACGGGCGAAGGCGATGGCCACGGCCTTGCCGATCCCCGAGTCCCCGCCCGTGATCAGCGCGGCCTTGCCTTCGAGGGCACCGCTGCCCTCGTAGCTTTCCTCGCCGTGGTCCGGCTGGGGGTCCATCGGCGCGGTCAGCCCCGGCTGTTCCTGCACCTGCTCCGGGAAGGACCCGGAGTAGTAGCCGCCCCGGGGATCGCGCGGCTGGTCCTGCTGTTTGCTTGAATCACTCATAGTCCACCTACCCAATGTGTCGGTTTTCCGAGGGCATCTTCCCTGGCCGCGGGCGTTGACCCGGGTCTTCGAAGCTGTCCCGTGAAGTAAACAGTTCCACCCTACCCGGAAAGTCATCAGCATGCTTAGTACCGGCTTGAATTCCGTAAAGTTCGAGCCTAGGTTGAGTGTTAACTGCCCCCGCAGTTTGAACCGCCAGTACCCGGAGGCGCACCGATGTCCACTCCAGAGCCCGCGTCGGCTTCAGAGCTGCCCGCGACTGACCGGCGCAACGAGTCAGCCATCGAAAAGCTGGACCGCAACTGGATGGAACTGCTGCAGGAACTGCGGGTGCTGCAGACCGGGGTCCAGATCCTGGCGGGGTTCCTGCTGACCCTGCCGTTCCAGGCGAGGTTCGAGACGCTGGACGATTTCCAGACGACCCTCTACCTCGCCAACGTGACATTGGCCGCGCTCACCACATCGCTGATTCTCCTGCCCGTGAGCGTGCACCGCCGCCTCTTCCGCCTGCATCTCAGGGCGGCCCTTGTCTCGAGCGCGGACAGGATCGCCAAGGTTGCCCTGGGCGGCATCGGGCTGCTCAGTGTCGGCACGTCCGCTCTGGTTTTCGACGTTACGGCGGGCAGGAGGGCGGGCCTGATTGCCGGGGCGGTGCTGCTGACGGTGCTGCTCATCCTGCTCGTCTATGTGCCGAGCAGGCTCCGCCGTCAGGCCGAGGAAGGAAGAATGACATGACGAACACCGCGAGCCAAAAGCGCAGTACACGGCAGGGAAAAACCATGCGTGAGTGGGTCAGGGAACACGGGCTGCTGCTGGCCAATATCGGCCTTTTCCTGATGTTCTTCGGCGGCATGATTGTCAGCGGGGCCGCCGACTACAGCGAGGACCAGCTGGCCCATGGCGAGCCGGCCGTGTCGGTGCTGGGCTACCTGGGCACCGGGGCATTCCTTGAGGCGACGTTTGAAAACTGGGAATCCGAGTTCCTGCAGATGGGCATGTACGTCATCCTGACCGTGTTCCTATTCCAGAAAGGATCCTCGGAGTCAAAGCCGATGGGCAAGGTGGCCCCGCAGGATGAGGATCCCCGGGACGCCCCCTTGAAGGCGGCCACACCGTGGCCCGTGCGGCGCGGCGGCTGGGTCCTTAAGCTCTATGAACACTCCCTGTCGATCATGTTCCTGCTGCTGTTCGTGGCTTCCATGGCGCTGCACGCCATCGGCGGCAGCGAGGAGTACAGTTCCGAGCAGCAAAGCCACGGGCAGCCGCCCGTGACTGTCCTCGGGTATCTCGCCACGAGCCGCTTCTGGTTTGAGTCCTTCCAGAACTGGCAAAGTGAATTCCTCGCCGTCGCCGTCCTCGTCGGCGCTTCGGTATATCTCCGCGAGCGGGGCTCGCCCGAATCCAAGCCGGTCGCGGAGCCCCACTATGAGACGGGCGCCTGAACGCTCAGGCCCCCTCGAGCACCTGGCTGGTGGCCCAGGCGAGGTACTTCGCCGCGTTGGCGACGGCGTCCTCCGGACTCCCGGCGATATCCAGCAGTTGCGCCGCGGCCACCACCCCGTGCTTGGCGAGGTCTTCCGGGGTGACCAGGATCCTTCCGGCAACCACAATCACCGGGATTCCCAGGCTCTGGGCGGCATCGGCGAGCGCAATCGGCGCCTTGCCGGTCAGCGACTGCGAATCCAGCGAGCCCTCGCCGGTGATCACGAGGTCTGCCTCCGCAAGCTTGCCGGCCAGCCCGGTGAGGCCGGCAACAAGCTCGAAGCCGCCTTCCAGGGCGGCGCTGCTGAAGGCCAGGAACGCCGCCGGGAAGCCGCCGGCCGCCCCGGCCCCGGGAACGTTGACGTCCCGCCCGGTGGCCTGGCGCAGCACCGAGGCCCAGTTGCGGAGGCCGGCGTCGAGCAGCTCCACGGCGTCCTCGTCGGCGCCTTTCTGCGGGCCGAAAACGTGGGCTGCGCCGTCGCTGCCCACGAGCGGGTTCTGCACGTCGACAGCGATCCGGAAGGTCACGGCGCCCAGCCGGGGATCGAGGCCGCTGACATCGAGCTGCGCCACCTCGGCGAGCGAACCGCCGCCGAGCGGCACCACGTTGCCGGCGGCGTCGAGGGGCTTGAGGCCGAGGGCGCGCAGGGCGCCGCTGCCGCCGTCGCTCATGGCCGAACCGCCCAGGCCCAGCACGATCTCCGTCGCGCCTGCGTCGAGGGCGGCCGCTATCAGCTGCCCGCAGCCGTAGCTGTGCGCGCGCAGGGCGTTGGCCGGGGTGGGATCCATGTGCGCCAGCCCGGAGGCCTGCGCGGTCTCGATCACGGCGGTGGCCCCGCCGAAAGCGTCCTTCCGGATTGCCCAGGCCGCGCCGACCGGCGCCAGGATGGGACCGACGACGGCGTTCAGCCGCTCCTCGTAGCCGGCGGCCACGGCCGCCTCGAGGGTGCCTTCGCCGCCGTCGGCCACGGGAAACTGGATGGCCTCGGCGTCGGGATAGACGCGCAACGCCCCTTCGGCGATGGCGGCGGCGGCTTCGGCTGCGGTCAGGGAGCCTTTGAATTTGTCCGGGGCGATCAGAATGCGCATGGGTCCATCCTGCCAGCCCCGCGACCCGTCCCGGCGCCGGGACGGCGGCGACAAGCCACGGCGCCGGTAGTAACGTGGCAGCCACACAGAATCGAACCGGACCCAGGGGGCAGCGGTGAATGAAAACGGGAGGACCCGCCAGGGCATGACCGGCCTGTCCGGGATGACCGAGCTTCTGCTCGTCCGGCACGGCGAGAGCCAGGGAAACGTGGCCGCCACGCTGGCGCACCGGTCCGGGGCGTACGTGATCAATGTGCCGGCCCGTGACGCCGACGTCGAGCTCTCCGAGACCGGGCGCGAGCAGGCGCTGGCTCTGGGCCGCCTGCTCGCCGGCTTCCCCGAGGACCGGCAGGCCGCCGTCTGGTCCTCGCCCTATCTCCGGGCCCGGCAGACCGCGGATCTGGCCGTTCGCACCGGGGGCTGGCAGACGCAGCCCGTGCTGGATGAACGTTTGCGTGACCGCGAGCTCGGCATCCTGGACATGCTCACCTCTGCCGGCGTGGAGGCCAGGCTCCCCCAGGAGGCTGAGCGCCGGCGCTGGCTGGGCAAGTTCTACTACCGGCCGCCCGGCGGCGAATCGTGGGCCGACGTTGTGCTGCGGCTGCGCTCCCTGATCGCCGACCTGGACCGCCTGTACCCCGGCCAGCGCGTGCTGCTGGTCTGCCACGACGCCGTCATCCTGCTGTTCCGCTACATCCTGGAGGGGCTGACGGAGCGCGAACTGCTGGATATTGCCGCCGCCTCCGCGATCCTCAATGCCTCCGTGAGCCGTTTCGTCCGGCCCGGCGGCACCGGTCCGTGGCAGCTCGAGAGCTTCAACGTGGCCGACCACCTGATGAGCGAAGGGGTCCCGGTGACCGAACATGCCGGGGATACCAATGTCCACCCGCTCTGAGGCTGCCGCACCTGGGCCCGGGCGGCGGTCCGTCCGCCCGGAACCCGTCACGCCGACCATGTTGCGTGACTGGCCGTTACCCGGCGGCGGCTCCGGCAAGGATGACCGGGGATCAGTGCTGGTGATCGGCGGGGCGCGGATGACGCCGGGCGCCGTGCTCCTCGCCGGGGTGGCCGCGTTGCGCTCAGGCGCCGGGCGGCTCACCCTGGCGGTGGCGGAATCCGTGGCCGTGGCCCTCGCGGTGGCGCTGCCGGAGGCGGGCGTGCTCCGGCTGCCGGAAACCGCGTCGGGCACGGTCAAGGGCTCTTCGGCAGCCGCCGTCCTCGCCGGACCGGTCGAAGCCGCGGACGCGGTCCTGATTGGCCCGGGCCTCGACGACAAGGACGAGGCCACGGCATTGCTCCGCGGACTCCTCAAGGTGCCCGCGGGGAAGCAGCCGCCGGCCATTATCCTCGATGCCTTCGCCCTGGGCAGCCTGCCCGAGCTGGGCGGGGAGCTGGGCCCCTGGGCGGGCCGGCTGATCCTGACCCCGAATGTGACCGAGGCGGGCATTTTGCTGGGGCACGACGCCGGGCGGCTGGCCCGGGTCGTGCCGGAGATCGCGGAGAAGTACGGCGCGGTGGTGAGCTGCCAGGGTGTGATTGCGCAGCCCAGCGGGGCTGGCGGCGGGGATGGCGGCAGGGCCCGTACCGGGGCTGGCGGCAGGTCTGGCGGCGGGGCCGGTGCCGGGCTGTGGGAAATCACCACCGGACACAGCGGCCTGGGCACGTCGGGTTCCGGCGATGTGCTGTCCGGGACGATTGCCGGGCTGCGGGCGCGGGGAACCACGGACGCGCAGGCCGCCTGCTGGGGCACGCATCTGCATGCGGCCGCCGGCGACCGTCTCGCGAGCCGGCTGGGCGGTCTCGGCTACCTCGCCCGCGAACTCACGGAGGAGCTGCCGCCGCTGATGATGGAGCTCGGTTCCTGACCGGTCAATGGCCGGCGATCAACCGTTCCAGCTGCCGCGTTCCTGCAGGACTTCCTTGAGCAGGTCCGCGCGGTCGGTGACGATCCCGTCGACCCCGAGGTCCAGGAGCCGGTGCATTTCCGCGGGATCGTTGACGGTCCAGACGTGCACCTGCAGCCCGTGCCGGTGGGCGCGGCGGACGAAACCGGGGGTCACGACAGTCACGGCACCGTAACTGACCGGAACCTGCAGGGCGTGGACGCCGCGGAGCGCACGTCCCGCCGTGAGGCGCAGCAGGGGCGCCGGGAGCACCGGGCCGAGCAGGACAAAAAGGGTGTTGGAAACGATTCCGGCCGAGCCCGCGGCGGGCCGGCTCAGGCGGTTCAGCACGGCCCGGCGCCGGCGGTCCGAGAAGCTTGCAATCAGCACGCGGTCTTGCAGGCCGTACCGTTCGATCGCCGCGGCGAGGGGCTCCACGGAGTTCCAGTCCTTGACGTCGAGGTTGATCCGGACATCCGGGAAGGCCGTGGCGAGTTCCTCGAACAGCGGGATGGGTTCCGCGCCGCCGATTCGTGCCAGTGCCACCGTCGAGGCCGGGAGTTCCGAGATCCGGCCGTGGCCGTCGGTGACCCGGTCCAGGGTGTCGTCGTGGAACAGCAGCAGGACGCCGTCGGCAGTGGTGTGCACGTCCGTTTCCAGGTGCCGGAACCCCAGTTCGACAGCGGCGCGGAATGCGGCCATGGAGTTCTCCAGCCCGTCCAGGGAGAAGCCGCGGTGGGCCATGGCCACGGGATGTTCGGGGCCGTCACCTGCAAAGAAGGGGTGCGGGGTGCTCACTCCTGAAGCCTATCGGAGCCCCGGGGCGGGGCTGGGCTGGTGCGGGGCTGGTGCGGGGCTGGTGCGGGGCGGAGCCTGTCCAGCCCGGGCGTAGTCCGGCCTCCGACTCTGGATCAGTTCGCCGGCGGGAGGATCTCCACGCCGTCGCTGCAGTGCAGGAGCGTGCGGCCGCGGCCGCCGTCGAGGTACACCCAGACGGCGGTGTGGTCCGCGGTGACGGCGTCCACCTGGCCTTCGGTCTCGTAGCCGGGCGCGAGCCGGACGCTGACGCGGTCGCCCTGCTGCAGGCTCTTCCAGTGCGCGTCCGGCGCAACCCGGCGCAAGGGGGTGTCGTCCGTGTCTTGAGTGCGGTACTTAGCCATGATTTCCCACCGTCAGTCAGCTGATCCGTCGTGAAATTCCAGCGTAGGGCGCCAAGGTGAACGCCAGTTGACCGTGAGCTGGGAGTCCGGTGTCCGCGCGGGGACCGGGAGGGCGGGTCAGGGAAGGCGGACGCCCAGGGCTGCGAGCTTGGCCTCGAGGATCTGGGCGACGCCGTCGTCGTCGAAGTGCGGTGCCTGCTGCCCGGCGGCAAGGATGGCCTCGGGGTGGCCGCTGGCCATCGCGTAGCCGTCGCCGGCCCAGCGCAGCATCTCGATGTCGTTGGGCATGTCCCCGAAGGCCACCACATCGGCGGAACCAATGCCGAGGTCGGCCGCGTATTCGGCAAGGGTTACGGCCTTGTTGACGCCGGGCAGGGACAGTTCCAGGAGCGCGACGTTGGGCGCCGAATGCGTCGCAGCGGCCAGGTGCGCGACGGCGGGCGTGACCTCGGCGAGGAACTCGTCAGCAGTGCCCTCCCGGACAATGGCGAGAAACTTCACCACGGAATCAGATGCGGTTAGCGTGGCGTGCAGCGGGGCCGGCGTAAATTCGGCGAGCAATCCGCTGGAACCGGTTCCGAGGAACCCGGGTTCCAGGTGGAAGCCGGTGAGGGTTTCGGCGGCGAAGAGCGCGGACGGGCGCAGCCGCTGGATGATGCGGCGTGCCTCGAAGACGGCGTCGAGCTGCAGGGCCCGGGCAGAGACCATGCGGTCAGCCTCGAGGTCCCAGACGACAGCGCCATTGGAGCAGATGACAGTTCCGGTGTGGCCCAGCTGGTCCTGCAGGGGGTGCAGCCAGCGCGGCGGCCGACCCGTGACGAAGACCAGTTCAATGCCCGCATCCCGGCAAGCATGGAACGCCCGGACGGTCCGGTCACTGATTTTGCCGTCGTGGCCGAGGATCGTTCCGTCAATGTCACTCGCTACCAGCCGCATACTGCCAGTCTACGTGGGCGGTGCCGGGGCGGGCTCCGGCACGGCGGCGGTCTACGCC
>DASWAW010000009.1:0-3107 GCA_036390955.1 Arthrobacter sp. | reverse complement strand
TCGCTATTCCCGCCGGCAGGATGTTACGGAGTGCGTCATTTTCTCGCCGGTTTGCGCGCGCCGGCGTGCCGGCCGCTGAAGGGCTGCCAGCGGCAGCCGGCTGCCTTCCGCGAAGTGCTGCTAGCGGCGGCCGGCGGCGCGGAGCCGCTCGATGGCCGCGGCCGGATCCTCGGCACCGTAGACGGCGGAGCCGGCCACGAAGACGTTGGCGCCGGCGTCCGCGGCCCGCCAGATGGTGTCCTCGGTGATGCCGCCGTCGACCTGCAGCGCCACGTCCAGTCCGGACGCGTCAATCGCGGCGCGGGCCCGGCGGATCTTGGGAAGCGTGAGGTCGAGGAATTCCTGGCCGCCAAAGCCCGGCTCCACGGTCATGATCAGCAGCATGTCGATCTCGCCGAGCATGTCCAGGAAAGGTTCCACGCCGCTGCCGGGCCGGAGCGCCAGCCCTGCCTTGGCCCCGCGGGCCCGAAGCTCCCGTGCCAGCTTGATCGGCGCAATCGATGCCTCGGCGTGGAACGTCACAGAGGCGACACCCGCGTCGGCGTAGGCCGGCGCCCAGCGGTCGGCATGCTCGATCATCAGGTGGGCGTCCAACGGCACCGGGCTGATCTCCTGCAACCGCGCAACGACCGGCAGCCCCAGCGACAGGTTGGGGACAAAGTGGTTGTCCATGACATCCACGTGCACTGCATCCGCGGTGCTGATTTTCCGCAGTTCGGCTTGGAGGTTGGCGAAGTCGGCGGAGAGGATGCTCGGGTTGATACAGCACTTGCCCATGTGGAATTCCTTGTCGTTCTGCTGAGAGGTCCTGTTGAAGGCGCGGGGTTCTGGTCCCCCAGTATTCCCTGTTGATCAGGCCTTTTTGTGGATGAGAGCCAGGAACATGGCGTCCGTCCGGTGCACATGCGGCCAGAGCTGGGCGGTGAGCTCGTGTCCGGCGTCGAGGTGGCCGGTGAGGCTGACACTGTCCAGCGCCGCACCGGCGTCGAGCAGTTCGAGGTCGTCGCGTTTGCGCATCACGTCACTTACGACGGCGGTGGTTTCCGCCGGGTGCGGCGAGCACGTCACGTAGGCCACGACGCCGCCCGGCTTGACGGCTGCCAGCGCAGACTTGAGCAGTTCGCGCTGCAGCGGTCCGAGGTCAGTCAGGTCCTTGGGGGTGCGGCGCCAGCGTGATTCCGGGCGGCGGCGCAGGGCGCCGAGCCCGGTGCAGGGTGCATCGACGAGCACACGGTCGAAGCTTTCCGGCATTTCGGTGCCGACCTCACGGCCGTCGCCGGTCCGCACATGCCAGACCTCGTGCGGTACTGCGGCGAGGGCCTGCCGGACCAGTTTGGCGCGGTGCGGGGCTGGTTCGTTGGCCAGCAGCGTGGCGCCCTGTTCCCGGGCCAACGCGCCGAGTAGGGCGGCCTTGCCGCCGGGGCCGGCACACATGTCCAGCCAGCGTTCGGCTGGCTTTTCCGTGCCGGGGCTGCCATCGGCACCGGCCGCGGAGCCAACCACACCGTCGCCGGAAAGGTCGACGGCGGCCATGGCGCGGGCCACCAGCTGCGATCCGACGTCCTGGACACGGGTGGTGCCTTCGCGGACGGAGGCGAGCCGTCCGAGGTCTCCGCCGCTGGAGAGCGCCGAGCCTTCGACGAGTTCGCCGGGTGTGGCACCGCCCTCGAGGGCCTCGTCGAGGCTGCCAAGGCCGGGCAGGGCCACGAGGTTGACCACCGGTGCGGCGTTGTCCGCCTCGAGGAGGTCACTGATTTCGCTGACCGGGCGCCCGTGGGCCACCAGGGACTGCCGGAGGGCCCGGACGATCCACTCCGGGTGGGCGTACCGGATGGCGGCCTTTTTGGTTTCATCCGTCTCGTCGCTGAGCAGGAGCTCCAGCCACTCCTCCAGGGTGTGCGCGGAAACTTTCCGCAGCACGGCGTTGATAAGCGCCGACGGCCCGGCGCCAATGACGGCGCGGGCCAGGCCTACGGTCTGGTCCAGGGCGGCGTGGGCGGGAACGCGCATGGCCAGCAGCTGGTGGGCCCCGATCCGGAGGGCATCGAGGATGGCCGGGTCGAGCTGGTCCAGCGGCCGGTCCACACAGCGGGCCAGGATCGCGTCGTAGGTCCCTTGGCCGCGCAGTGCCCCGTAGCTCAGTTCCGTGGCGAAACCGGCGTCGCGCTTGTCCAGGTTATGGTGCCGGATCCGGGCGGGCAGGACGAGGTTGGCGTAGGCGTCCTCGGCGGCGACGGCGCGCAGGACCTCGAAGGCCACGAGGCGGGCAGGGTCCGCCCGGCGCGTGCGCTGGGAAGGCGCGTTCTCGGTGAAGCCGCGCTGCGGACCGCGGTTGCGTTCCCGGCCCTGCGCGTTCCGCTGGCTGCCGTCACGGCCGCGGCCACCCTGTCCCCCGCCGGAGCCGGAACCCTGGCCGGCGCCGCGCTGGCCGCCTGCACCGCCGCGCTGGGGGCCATTGCCGCGGCCGCTGCCGCTCGTCCCGGACTCGCTCATTCGAATACCACGCTTTCAAGTGTTGCCTGTCCGCGCGCCCAATCAGCGGCGGTCATCATTTTCTTGCCCGACGGCTGGACCCGCGTGAGTTCGACCGGGTGTGAGCCGGTTCCCACCAGCACACTCTTGCCTTCCAGTGCGAGCTGTCCCGGTTTCAGGACCGGGGCCTCAGGCCGCAGGGTCACCGGTTCCAGTTTGATCCGCTGGCCGTCGAGAGTGGTCCAGGCGCCGGGCTCGGGGGTGACGCCGCGGGCACGCCGTCCGATCGCCAGGGCAGGCTGCTGCCAGTCGAGCCGGCCGTCCTCGAGGGTGAGTTTGGGTGCCAGGCTGACGTCGCCCTGCTGCGGCACCGCGGCGGCCTTGCCGCCGTCAACCGCGGACAGGGTCTGGGTCAGCAGCGTGGCGCCGCTGTGGGACAGCCGTTCAAGCAGCGCCCCGGCGGTGTCGTCGGGCCGGACCGATTCGGTCAGGGTGCCGAAGACCGGGCCGGTGTCCAGCCCTTCCTCGAGCAGGAACGTGACGGCCCCGGTGACGTCGTCGCCCGCGATCAGGGACCGCTGGACAGGGGCCGCGCCGCGCCAGGCCGGCAGCAGGGAGAAGTGCAGGTTGATCCA
>DASWAW010000008.1:0-1871 GCA_036390955.1 Arthrobacter sp. | reverse complement strand
GCGAAGTACCAGAGCAGGAATGCAATGGCCATCGGAAAGACAAAGCTGCGGTGACGTTTGCGCAGTTGCTGGAACCGCTCCGTCGACTGGACTTCCTTGAAGTCCACGGCCGCCGTGGCGTCCGTTTCTTGGGCTTCGTGACCCATCGTTCCTCCTCATTGAGACTTTTGAGTCCACACCGGCTGCCCTGGCCTGCTCCAAACAGCCCGTGGGCCAATGTGACTACAGTCACTGTCTCGCGTGATGCGGCCAACATGCCACAACCGCCGTACCCAACGTCGCTCAGCGGTCGGGATGCTGCGCTCAACGGCGCCCAAACCACCCTCCGGAGCACTGTCGGCCCCGGCCCGGCGGGCACCGCGATACGCTGGGCCCATGCCCGACTCTCCGCTCTTCATCGCTGCCGCCATCGCCGTAATCGCGATGGCGATCGCCGTCGTCGTCGCTGTCGGGCTCAAGGTGCTCCGCTCGTTCCGGGAGCTCGGCACCGACGCGGAACGGGCCACGTACAAGACGCTCCACGCGGCCTCCCGCGCCGGCCAGCATCTGCGCACCGGCCTCAACCCGGCCGGTGCCGCCAAGGCCAGCCGGCAGCTGCGCAGCCTGCTGGGCTGCGACGCCCTGGCGATCACCGACACCACCGGCGTGCTCGCCTGGGACGGTGCCGGCGAGGAGCTCAAGCCGCTCCTGATGGAGCTGGCCGCAGGAGTGCTCGACGGCGGCCACACCGCCGTTATTCCGGCCGGCGAGGTGCAGGAACTCGCGCAGGGCAGAAGCGCCGTTGCGACACGCCCGGAGGTGGAACGCGCCGCGGTGATCGCCCCGATCAGGACGGGCACCCGCGTGGTGGGCGTGGTCGCCGCCTTCGCCCCCGCCGCCGGCGCCGGGTTGGTCCGGGCAACGGGCGAAGTGGCGGACTGGGTTGCCACGCAGGTGGAACTGGCCGAGCTCGACGCTTCCCGGACGCTGCTGATGGAGGCCGAGGTGCGCGCCCTCCGGGCCCAGATCAGCCCGCACTTCATCTACAACTCACTGAATGCGATCGCGTCCTTCATCAACACGGACCCGGTCCGGGCCCGGGAGCTCGTGGTGGAGTTCGCCGACTTCACCCGCTACTCCTTCCGCCGCCACGGTGACTTCACCACCCTCGCTGAGGAACTGCGCTGCATTGACCGCTACCTCCTGCTGGAGCGGGCCCGCTTCGGCGACCGCGTCCAGGTGAGCCTCCGGATCGCCCCCGAGGTGCTCAGCACCGTGATCCCGTTCCTGAGCCTGCAGCCGCTGGTGGAAAACGCGGTCCGGCACGGCCTGGAGGCCAAGGAGGGTCCCGGCCACATCTCCATCACGGCCAACGACTCGGGTGCGTTCGCCGAGGTGACCATTGAGGACGACGGCGTGGGGATGGATCCGGAACAGCTGCGTGCTGTCCTCGCCGGGCACGCCGACGGCGACCATGTCGGGCTGCGGAACGTCGATGCCCGGCTGCGGCAGGTTTACGGCGACGAGAACGGGCTCGTGATCGAGACGGCACCGGGGGAAGGCACGCTGATCACGATGCGTGTGCCCAAGTCGCAGCCCCGGCACGATGCCTGATAGGGGCCTAAGGCCTCCGGCGCTAGTCTTGATCCATGATTAACGTCCTCGTCGCCGACGACGAGCTGCCCGCCGTTGAAGAACTGGCCTTCCTCCTCGGCCGGGATGACCGGATCGGCACCATCCACCGGGCCTCTTCCGGGGCCGAGGCCCTGCGCGCCCTCGAGGCGGAGGACGTCGACGCCGTCTTCCTCGACATCCACATGCCCGCCCTCTCCGGCCTGGACATCGCCCGTGTCATCGCCCGCAGCAGCAAGCCTCCGGCGGTGGTGTTCGTC
>DASWAW010000007.1:0-1806 GCA_036390955.1 Arthrobacter sp. | reverse complement strand
AGAGAGGGTAACAAAGATGTGTTGAAGTTTTTTTGTTTTGTTTCGGGAACAGGGTGTCAGGGTCGTTGACCAGATTCTACCAGAAGAGAGAGCTATACCATTATAACTAAGAAAAACATTTAATTACCGTTTAGATTCAAGAAGTTTAAAATTTGTTATTAGGCCCTTCAATCTGGAATCTGAATGGGTTGTTAGTTTTAATTATACTGCATGCCGTGCATGGGTTGTAACTTGTAACGGTTGTTACTGAAACCACAAATTTTTTCGGACTATTGTTTTTTTAAATCCTCATTACGTTCCCCCAAAAACTTTTCTTTAGCTTGTACGAATGATAGTACTGAACCGATGCGATCGTCCTCGGTGAAAATCGGTTGAACGGTTCAAGAGTTACAGCACTTTTTCTGTTTCCAAGATGGCGGTCGCCGCCATCTTTGATTTCGGCAAAATGTCACACGGGACAATTATATCGAATAATACGTCACCTAAGCTTCGTCCTCGTTAAATATGGTGAAAATCGGTTGAACGGTTCGAAAGTTACAGCACTTTTTCTGTTTCCAAGATGGCGGTCGCCGCCATCTTTGATTTCGGCGAAATGTCATATTGGACAATTATATCGAATAATACGTCACCTAAGCTTCGTCCTCGTCAAATTTGGTGAAAATCGGTTTAACGGTTCAAAAGTTATAGTAGTTTGTCTAATTTCAAGATGGCGGTCGCCGCCATCTTGGATTTCGTCAAAATGTCATTGCGGACAAACTAATCGAGTAATACGTCACCGATGCTTTTTCCTGTCAAATATGGTGAAAATTGGTCAAATGGTTCAAAAGTTATAGCAGTTTGTCTATTTTCAAGATGGCGGTCGCCGCCATCTTGGATTTCGTCGAAGTGTCTATTCGGACAAATTTGTCCAATAAAACGTAACCGAAGCTTCTTTCCCGTCAAATTTGGTGAAAATCGGTTTAACGGTTCAAAAGTTATAGCAGTTTGTCTATTTTCAACATGGCGGTCGCCGCCATCTTGAATTTCGTCATTTAGCCATGAACGTGCTTCGATTCATTTTCGATTCGTGAACTCTAACTTAGTTTCAAATTTCATGAAAAACGGTCCACTGGCTCAAAAGTTACAGCGAAAGTTTGAAATCTTGAATTTGGCTGGGATTTTGGCATCTGGGGGTAATTTGGGGTAGTTTTTAGGGGATATGGCCCCCTGAAATTCGTATGATAAGGTTCTATCATACAAAAGGCACTTCCTTACGCCGATCCACGTATTTTGAGCCATCGAACGTGGAAATCGGTCAAGGCGTTTGGGCCCTACAGGTGAGCAAGAATAAAGTAGGGAAGCCAAGGGAAGCCAAGGGAAGCCAAGCCAAGCCAAGGAAAAATTGGGTTGGCAAATTCACCATGTCCTGGGGAAAAATGGGGTGGAGCGATCATTACCAAATTTTGCACACGTGTTCATGTTGGCTATGTAATGATCTCAGAAATTTTTGGTGTTGATATTTCAAGGGACAAAAATTCTGTACGGGGTTAAAATTCGGGGTTTCCCATCTACTTTGTGTTTGGGCCTTACAACTGCAGCACTAACGTGCTGCCGTGATCTCCAAACTAACCAACTCGATTATTCCGTCGCTGAAGTCTCTCTAAAGTATCTCGCTTAGCCGATCTCTCAACGATGATATTAATTTGTTTGCGGGCGATGCGACCCAGCGTAAGCACGTTGTCGCTCACCAGATTGTCTTCATGTTACTTCCACACTTCTACAGTGACGGATTAAGGCATAGGCGGAGTAGGCTGCAGCCTAGGGCCC
>DASWAW010000006.1:0-2734 GCA_036390955.1 Arthrobacter sp. | reverse complement strand
CAAGGACGCCGCCGTCGTCGGCAAGCCCCTGGAGCGCGGTGGCGAGATGGTGGTCGCCGCCGTCGAGCTCGAGCCGGGCACCACCCTGGACGAGGCGGCCCTCCGCGGGCACTGCCGCGAGCACCTGGCCGGCTACAAGGTGCCGCAGCGGATCGTCGCCATCCCTGACATGCCGCGCTCGATGCTCGGCAAAATCCTGCGCAAACAGGTACGCGAGCGCGTGCTGCCGACGCTCTGACCAGTCCGCGGCGCAAGCCGGGCGGCCGGCGGCGTGGGACGCCAACCCGCGGCGCCCGCCGTCGGCGCCGGGCAGCCGGGCCGGGCTGAGCGAGTAGGCCCACGTGGAATCACCGCAGCGCTCGAGTAGATCTCCTCCGTCGGGCCAGAGGCCGCTACTGGTGACACCCCCGGGCGCAGATCGTAGGCTTCAGACACGGTTCCACCGGCCGGTTCGTCGCTGGTGTCTTCCGGTGACGGACGGGGGTGGCTGAGGCGGCGGGCAGCTCCCCCCGGCAGCTAACCGGCAACCGGCCAAGGAGGTCTCACATGGTTCACCCGGCCCGGGGCGCAGCGCAGGCACTGCAGCGGAAACGCGCTCGACGGCGGTACGCATGACGCCGGCCCCGCGCACCAGCCATTCGGCCGTGCACCCGACGGTGGCCAGGGCTTTTCACGCCCTTGACGAAACGGGGCTGCCGTGGGTTTTGCTCCGCGGTGAGGACGACCTCGCCCGGCCCGCCGGCGATGTGGACATCCTCGTGGCAGCCGGGTTGCTGCCCGTGCTGGACGAGCTGATGGCCGGGACCGGACTGTGCCGCGTGCGCGCCGCCGGGCACGGAAGCCACCGTTTCTACTTCGGCTATTCGGACGCCGGTGAGCTGTGGCTGAAACTCGATGTGGTCTCGGAAATCTCCTTCGGGCCCTTCCAGCAGTGGCGGACCCCCCTGGCGCCGGGCTGCCTTCAGCGGCGCGTTCGCAGTGGTGCCCTGTGGCTGCCCGCCCCGGACGACCAGGCCTGGCTGCAACTCCTCCATCTGGCCCTGGACAAGGGGGACATCCAGCCGCAGCGGGAAGAAAGCGCCCGGGCTGCCGCCGCCGTCGCGTCCGCCGAGGACCGTATCGCCGAGTACGTGGACCAGCGCAGCGGTGCGGGCACCGCCGCGCAACTGCTCGGCCTGGTCCGCTCGGGAAGATTTGACCGTGCACCCGCCATGTCCGCCCGGCTCAGGTCCGACTGGACCCGCGGTGCACCCCTGCGCACGCCGCTGCTCGCCCTGGCCAACCGCGCCTTGCGCCAGCTCAGCCCGAGGCTCCCGGGCCGGGGCCTGGTGGTCGGGGTGATGGCTCCTGACGGCGCCGGCAAGACCACGTTGCTCAACGGCCTGCGGGCAGCCTTCCCCATCCCCACCGCCTACGTCTACATGGGGCTGTGGGGCGCCGGCCCGTGGGACGGCTGGCTGCACCGGGTCCCCGGCGGGCGAACCGCGAAGAAGATGTTCCGGGTCCTCAAAGGCGGGATGGCCGCCAGGTACCACCGCGTCCGCGGGCGCGTGGTGCTGATGGACCGGGTCGCCTACGATGCCCTGCTGCCGGGCGCCGGGGACACAAAACCCAAGGGCGGTGTGTCCAACGCCCTGGCCTTGTGGCTGGGCGCGGCCCCGGACCTGCTGCTGGTCCTGGATGTGCCCGGTGAGGTGATGTTCGCCCGGAAAGGCGAACACACCGCAGAGATCCTGGAGAAATGGCGGCAGTCGTACCTGTTGTTGGCCGATCGACTGCCCGGATCCCGGATTCTCGACGCCGCCCAGCCCCAGCAGCTGGTCCAGCGGCTGGCCACGAAGACGGTGTGGCGCAGGATGTGTCCCGGGGTGACCGATGCCTCCGGCACCGCGGACGGTCCCGGCACCCCCGGTCTCGGCACCCCCGATGTTCCAGGCGTCCCCGACGTTCCTGGCGCCCCCGACGTTCCTGGCGCCCCCGACGTTCCTGAGAGGGATCCGGGCGACGCGGCTGCCCTCTCCCTGCACCTGTGGCGGCTGCTCGACTGGCGGTTCCTGGTTCCGGTGTTGCAGCCCCGCAGCGTCGGTTACGGCGGTGCGGTTGGGCCGGATCTGTTGGCGGCGCTCCACCTGCTGGACCCCGACGCCGCCCGTATCCACTCCGGCGGCAACGGCGGCCCGGACGGGGCGTTCGAGGTGGTGCTGCTCAGGGAGCCCGAGCTGCCGCTGTTCGAGGAGGCTGCGGCCGCGGTGCAGCCCGGGGGATGGATGTGCGCCCAGGTGAAACGTTCCGTGTTTCGGCGCCCGGGCCGGCGCCAGGGACCGCGCACGCTGGCGGGCTGGAAGCGCACGTTTGAGCGGCACGGTTTCGACGACGTCAGCGTCTACTGGCACGCGACGAGCCTGGACACCCCGCGGCGTCTGGTTCCGGTGGCGTCGCCAACGGCGGTCCTGGACACCCTGGCGCTGCACAAGGGAGTCCCGTTTGGACGGGCCAAGGCCGTCATGGCCCGGCTCGCGCTGGTGCTTCGATTGTTCGGAGTGGCGGTCCCGGAGGGGACCGTGACGGGCCGCCGGCCGGAGAACTGAGCCAGCCTGAGCCAGCCTGAGTCGCCGGCACGTCCGGCTCAGCGGCACGCCCGGCTCAGCGGCGCCGGACCAGCTGCACCAGCTCATCATGCAAAGGCCTGAAGCCGAAGCGAACCACCGCATAGACCACGGCAACGGCCGTGGGA
>DASWAW010000005.1:0-20779 GCA_036390955.1 Arthrobacter sp. | reverse complement strand
GGCCGGAGCGGAATCGGTCCGGCGCCGTGCCCGGACGGTGCTGGAACACGTCAGCGACGCCGAACGCCGGCTTGCCGGGACGGCAGCCACGGACTGAGGGACGTTGGATCCCCGGCTGCGGCGCCGAAATTCCGGTTTAGCAGATATTCCCGGTTAAGCGCCTAGCTTAGCCGGCCGTTTTCGCTGGCCGGGAGGTGCCGTCCTTGGCACGATGAAGCAATGACTTTTTCTCCTGAACTGACTTTCAACGACGGCAACACCATTCCCCAGCTTGGCTACGGAGTGTGGCAGGTCGAGGACGACGTAGCGGAAAAGGTAGTGGTCCAGGCTTTCGAAGCCGGGTTCCGCCACATCGACACCGCCAAGATCTACGGCAACGAAGCAGGCGTGGGCCGTGCCATCGAGCGCTCCGGACTGAAGCCGGAGGACATCTTCATCACCACCAAGCTGTGGAATGCCGACCAGGGGTACGAGTCCACCCTCGCGGCCTTTGAAGCGTCCATGGAACGCCTTGGCCTCGAAACCCTGGACCTGTACCTCATCCACTGGCAGCAGCCGCAGCAGGACAAGTACGTGGACACCTGGAAGGCTCTGATCGAGCTGCAGAAGCAGGGCCGGGTGAAGACCATCGGCGTCTCCAACTTCACCAAGGAAGGCCTGCAGCGCCTGATCGATGAGACCGGCGTCGTGCCAGCCATCAACCAGATCGAACTTCACCCGTTCTTCAACCAGGCCGCGCTGCGCGAATTCAACGCGTCCAAGGGCATCCTTACCGAGGCCTGGTCTCCGCTCGGCCAGGGCGGCGAGCTGCTGGAGAGCTCGGTCATCGGCCAGATTGCGGCAAAGCACAACGCCACGCCGGCGCAGGTCGTCATCGCCTGGCACCTGGCCATCGGCAACGTGGTCATCCCCAAGTCCGTCACCGAAGCCCGCATCCGCGAGAACTACGCCGCGCTGGACGTCAGCCTGGATGAGACCGACGTGCAGGCCATCAACGGCATGGACAACTCGGCCGAGGGTGCCGGCCGCATCGGCGCCGACCCGGCAGTCTCCGACTTCGCCTAGGCCCTCGCCGGCGGACCCGGCGGAAAAGTCGCCGGACCCGGCGTAAAGCGCAGCAGGGCCCCCATCCGAACCGGGTGGGGGCCTTTCTGCTGCCCGGTGGCCCCCACGGTCTGCTGCCCGGTGGCCCCCACGGTCTGCTGCCCGGTGGCCCCGCCACGGGCCCGGAATGGCGGCCTCGAGGTCTGGCCGGCTCAGACCCGGGTGAACCCTGAACCAAAGTCGTGGATGATCACGGTCCCGCCCAGCAGGTCCGCCTTGGCGTGGAGCTGCTTCATTATTTCCTCGGTGACCGCACCGAAGATCTCAATGGTCAGAAGCTTGACGAGAGGCGCAATCGGCGGGAATTGCGGGCCAGCGACCTTCAGGTGATATTCCAGCGACGGCAGGTCCTCGTGGATGTGGAGGACGCTCATCCGGCTACCGTCGCCCGAGAAGTAAACGTTATGGGCGATGATCCGCGGCTCATTGGTTTCGACGAAGCTGGCAAGTTGCCCCATGGCGACCTTGAGTTTGCCGAGCACCCCGGGGCGAACTTCGGACGTATCGAGATACACAACGAAATGACTCATGCTGCCCTCCCACGGGCATCCATCCGGGTCCTTCCGGTACCATTCTTCGCCGGGCCGAAGCCGTTGTCGAGGTCCCCGCTGACACCGGGCCGGGCCACAGCCGGGGGAGACGGTTAGGCGGCCTTCCGGCCTTCCTGCACCGATACCGGGTCGATGATGGCCCAGCCGTGCTCGTCCGCGACCCGGCGGCTGGCGAAGCGTTCGGCGTCGGAAACGTCGTCGAAGGTCTCGGTGCGGATTCGGCCGCAGTCTGTGTCCAGGTAGGTGACTTCAAAGTACTGGTTCGTATCCATGATTTAAGTGTGCAGCCGGCCTCCGACACTATGAGGCCATCACTCCGGCGTGTTGCCAAGCCGCAGCACCCGTTCCCGGGCCAGGTCCGCGGTGCGGCGGGCCCTGTCCGCGGCCCGTGCGGTCTGTTGCGCCTGGGCGGCGGCCAGTTCACGCCATTTCCTGGCGGCTTTGAGTTCCTGCTCGCGCCTGGCCAGCTGCTCCCGCAGGCTCCGCACGGTCTCGGAGAGTTCCGCGGCCAGAGCGGTAGTCGAGGCAAGCTCTTCCTCCTGTTGCCGGGCGTCCGCTGCGGCCGCCCTGGCCGCTTCGTCCGCCTCCTTGAATGCGGCCCGGGCCCGTTCCAGCGCGGACGGAGTGGATCGCCGGGGCTCCTGCCGGACGGCCCGCAGCCGGGGCTGTTCCGGCACTTCCCGGGGGGAGGTCCCAATCCGGGCGGAGCTGCCGGACCGGACAGGCCGCAAGGGCGGGGCGGACGCGGGAACCGTTGGCGGCGACGCGGGGGGCTCCAGGCCGGGCAGCGCCACGGCACCCGAAAGATCGACCACGTCGACGCCGTCGGCGGACAGGCCCCGGAGCAGGCGGCCGGACTGTACGGCAGCCGCGGCCCCCTCATCCGCCGTCGCCGCGCGCAGCGTTGCTTCCACTTCCGCTGCGATCGCGCCGCTGATCTTCCGGCCCTGCTCCTCGGCGACCGCCCGTGCTGCCTGGACCGCGGTGCCCAGAAGCTGGCGTCGTTCCTGTCCCAGCCGGCGGAGTTCCGGGGCGTTAAGGGAGGACTGGGCGGCGCGCATCGAGCTCCCCAGCCCGGCCAGTTCCCGGAGGGTTTCCGGCCGCCGGGTGGCGAGCATGTTCACCGCCCACGCCGCCACGGACGGTTTGGGCAGGGAACGCACCTCTGCCGCGAGCGACCGCTGCCCTTCCACGCCGGCGGCGTCTTTGGCGGCCGCCGTCCGTGCGGCAATAAAATCCTCGAACGGGAGGGCGTAGAGTCGTGCCGCAACGTCCGCCAGCCACTGCTCTCCCATGCAAGAATCATAGAAGCCCGGCCCCGGCGATGCCGCCGCAGCCGGGCAGTTCTCCCGGAGAAAAGGGCACCAATGATCGAAATAGCTGGGCTGCCGGCCCACATCCTGCTCATCCACGCCGTCGTTGTCCTGGCGCCGATCGCCGGTCTCGCCGCGATCGTGTATGCCGCGGCGCCACGCTGGCGCAACTACCTGGCCTGGCCGCTGGGGGTGCTGTCCCTGGGGCTCGTTCCGGTGTCCCTGCTCACGGCGGAGGCCGGAGAGCAGCTTGAGAAGGCCCGCCCCGCGTCCGCCCTCATCCGGGAACATGCGGAACAAGGGGACGTGCTCAAAGCCGTTTCTGTGGTGTTCTTCGTGGTCATCGCCGCGGCGTTGATCGTGAGCTTTGAGCCCATCGGCCGGCGCTTCGCCTTTCTGGGGCAGGTTCGGACCAACCGCGCTGTCCGGATCGCCCTGCTGGCCGTTGCGGCCGTATCCGGGGCCTTCTTCATCTACCAGAGCATCATCACAGGGCATTCCGGCGCTGTTTCCGTCTGGGCCCGTTGAACAAACCGCCACGCGGTGGCGGACCCGGTGACGCCCCGGACAGGCTGGCCGGCGTGACGTCCGGAGACGCCCCGGCGGGCCCCCGCGAGCTTCCTTGGCACCTCCGGCGCGCCACGGAGGCCCTGCACGCGCTTGGCGTCAACCCTGAGACCGGACTCGACTCGGACGAGGCGGAACGGCGACTCGGACGCTACGGCGCCAATGAACTCCGTTCTGCGCCGCCGGTGCCGTTGTGGCGGAAGATCCTGCGGCAGTTCCAGGACCCGCTGATCTACCTGCTGCTGGCCGCCATCGCCATCTCGGTCCTTGCCTGGGCAGTGGAAGGTGCTGCCGGCGTACCGATAGACGCCTGCGTGATTGCGGCCGTGGTCTTGTTCAACGGCGTCCTCGGCTTCGTACAGGAGAACAAGGCCGAGAGCGCCGTCGCCGCGCTGCGGCTGATGACGGCAGCGTCCTCCATGGTGCTGCGGGACGGCGAGCTGAAAACGGTGCCGTCCGCGGCACTGGTTCCGGGTGACATCCTGGTCCTCAACGAGGGCGACTCCGTCGGTGCCGATGCCCGGCTGATCACGGCAAGTTCCCTGGGCGTTGCCGAGTCCTCGCTCACCGGCGAAAGCGCGCCAGTCTTCAAGGACCCCAGCACCCTGAGCGGCGTCGTCGCCCTCGGGGACCGGCTGAACATGGTTTTCAAGGGGACAGCCGTCGCCCGGGGCGTGGGCCGTGCCGTCGTCACCGGAACGGCGATGGACACAGAGGTCGGTGCGATCGCAGGGATGCTGGCCGCCGCCGAGGACACGCCCACCCCGCTGCAGCGTGAGATCGCCGGCGTCAGCAAGTGGCTCGGCATCACAGTGATCGCGATCGCCGTCGTGGTGATGGCCACGATCATCGTCGTGAACGGTGTGTCATCGCTGAGCGGGCTCGTCGCCGTCCTGCTGCTGGGGGTCTCGCTCGCGGTGGCGGCTGTACCCGAGGGGCTGCCCGCCATCCTGTCCGTGGTGCTCGCCATCGGCGTCCAGAACATGGCCAAACGCAAGGCCGTCGTCAAGGAGCTGCACTCGGTGGAAACGCTCGGCTCCGCCTCGGTCATCGCTTCGGACAAGACCGGAACCCTCACCCGCAATGAGATGACCATCTGCAGGATCACCACTGCCTCCGGCCGGGTCGAGCTCACCGGTGTCGGCTATCGGCCGGAGGGCAGCGTGCTCCGCGACGGCCAGGAAGTGCGTGATCCGGCCCTTCTCCAGGAAACACGCATGGTGCTGGCCGGCGGCTCCTTCGCCAACAACGCGCAACTTCGGGAGCACGACGGCGAATGGGAGATCCAGGGCGACCCGACGGAAGCGGCGTTCCTCGTCGCTGCCCGGAAACTGGAGGGCGTCACGGACCGCGTCGGCGAGTTCGACCGGCACGGCGAGATCCCGTTCACGTCGGAGCGGAAGCTGATGTCCGCGCTGGCCCACCACCGCGAGGGCGGCACCCTGTCTCTGGTCACGAAGGGCGCCCCGGACGTCCTGCTGGAACGCTGCACCGGACTGCAGCTCGGCGGGGAGGTCGTCCCGATGGACGAGGCCCGCCGCGCCCGGGCGCTGGGCGACGTCGAGGAGCTCTCGGCCCAGGCCTTCCGCACCCTCGGCGTCGCCTACCGCCAGTACACCGAAGCGGACCGCCACGAAGCGGACGTGCTCGATGAGGAAGACGAGAGCACGCTCGTGTACATCGGCGTCGTCGGCATCCTGGACCCGCCCCGGGCCGAAGCGGCAACCGCGGTGGCCGAGGCCCGGCGGGCCGGCATCCGCGTCGTGATGATCACCGGGGACCATCCGCTCAGCGCGGCGCGGATCGCCGGCGACCTGGGGATCGCCGCCCCGGGGGAGCGGGCAGTCACGGGCGCCGAACTGGACGAACTGGACGAGGACGGCCTGCGCGCGCTCACCCTGGACACCTCGGTGTATGCGCGGGTGGCGCCGCAGAACAAACTGCAGATCATCACGGCCCTGCAGGCCCAGGGCAACGTGGTGGCGATGACCGGTGACGGCGTCAACGACGCGCCGGCGCTGAAGACCGCGGATATCGGCATCGCCATGGGGGTGACCGGCACCGAGGTCACGAAGGAGGCCTCGAACATGATCCTGGGTGACGACAACTTCGCCACGATCGTCTCCGCAGTCCATCAGGGCAGGGTCATCTTCGAGAACATCGAAAAGTTCCTGCGCTACCTGCTCTCCTCGAACATGGGTGAAGTTTTCACGGTGTTCCTCGGCGTCGTGTTCGCCGGTGCCCTGGGCCTGGCCGGGGCGAGCGCCGGCGAAGTGGCGGTGCCGCTGCTGGCCACCCAGATCCTGTGGATCAATCTCGTGACCGACTCCGGCCCCGCCCTCGCGATGGGCGTTGACCCGGAAACTGACGACGTCATGGCGCGCGGACCCCGGAAACGCAGCGACCGCATTCTCGGCCCCCGGATGTGGCTGGGCATCCTCAGCATCGGACTGGTCATGGGTGTTGTGTCGCTGCTGACCATCGACATCTTCCTGCCAGGCGGGCTGGTCCCGGGCGGCACCGAGTCCCTCGACGTCGCACGGACCGCCGGCTTCACCACCCTGGTGTTCGCCCAGCTGTTCAACGCCTTCAACTCCCGTTCGGAGACGACGACGGCCTTCCGCCGTCTCTTCGTGAACAAATGGCTCTGGGGCTCCGTGCTCCTGGCCGTTGTGCTGCAGGTGGCCGTCGTCGAGCTGCCGTTCCTGCAGCGGGCCTTCGGGACAGCGTCCCTGGACCCCGGCCAGTGGGCCGTCTGCGTCGCAATGGCCTCGGCGGTGCTGTGGTTCGACGAGCTCCGCAAGATCGCCCTCCGGCGGGGCCAGCGGAGCCCGGAGGCGCAGGCACACCGATGACGGGCGCCGGTTCCCGGCCCTCAGGCTGCCTTTAGGGCTGCCGTGCGGGACGGCCGGCCCTGCGGAGCGCCACCACCAGCACCACGAACGCGAACAGCTGCAGCACCGCCACGGCCGCGACCAACAGCGGGCCGGTGCCGTAGAGCGCGCCGTACAGGACCCCGCCCGCCAGCGCCCCGGCCCCCTCGAAGGCGGCGAAAACGCCGTAGGCCGTACCCTGGCGCCCTTCCGGCACCAGATCCGCGACCAGGGCCTTGACGGTCGAGTCCTGGATGCCGAGGGCCGTGCCCCAGACGAGGACGCCGGAAAACGCCGGCCCGGCTGCCGGTGACAGGGCCAGCACCGGCACGGCAGCGATCAGCAGGGGAAGCGCCAGAAGCACCCAGGCGCCGGAGCGGTCATAGAGGACGCCGGTGGCGAGGGCGCCCAGGGCTGCCGCCGCCATCGCGCCGGCGTACAGGAGCGGGATGACAGCAACCGGAACGGCCGCCGTCGTCGTGAGGTGGTATGAAATGACACCGAAGGCAACCAGCCCGGCGCTCCAGAAGAACGCGGCGACGGCAAACAGGGCAAAACTGCCCGTCAACAACGACGCCGGGCGGCCGGCGCCGTCCGGGGGCGCCGGTTCCGTGCCGGCGAGCGGTCCTCCGCCGGGATCCGGCACCCGGCGGCGCAGCCAGAACAGCAGGAACATGGCCGCCGCTGCCGGAACGGACAGCACCGCGAAGGCGGCCGACAGGCTACCGCTGGCAGCGAGGACCGCGGCGACCAGGAGTGGGCCCAGCAGGGCTCCGACGAGGTCCAGGGACTTGTGGACGGCGAAGCCGCGGCCGCGGCCCACGGGCTTGGCCACCGCGGCCAGCAGCACGGTCTTTGCCGGGCTGCGGACGGCCTTCCCGACCCTGTCCCCGATGATCAGCACCGAGGCCAGAACCAGCCCGGACTCCCCGGCCCAGGGTGCCACGGCGAGCAGGGGCACGCAGACTGCCGTGAGCGCATATCCCGCCAGCGTGAACGTCCAGTACCGGCGGGTCCGGTCCGCCCAGGGCCCGAACACCAGCCGGAGCCCCTGCGCCGCAGCTTCGGCGCCGCCCGTCACGAGCCCGACCAGCAGCGCGGAGGCACCCAGCTGGGCGAGCAGGGGGCCCGCCAGCGGGCGCGCGCCGTCGGAGACGACGTCGGCGGCCAGGCTGACGAGCCCAAAGCCGATCACCGGTCCCCAGACAACCCGCCCGGTGGCACCGGGCAGCGCGGATCGCGTCGTCCGCTCGCGGGCTGAGAAGCTTCGGTGGGGCCGGCCCATTTCCCAAGACTCGCGGACACTCCCTGGAAGGACAAGGGCCCGGGGGAGCCCGCCGGCGGCTAGTCGGCCTTCCGGATATTCAGGAACGCCCACACCGCGACGAGCAGGCCGCCGAACGCCAGCAGGACCGCGCCGGGAACGCTGCGGCCGCCGCGGTCCTCGGAGGTCTGCGTCGCCGGGGAAACGGGACCCGTCGGGGTCGGCGACGGTGCGCCAAGGGCGGGGGAGGCGGTGGTCGGTGGGACGCCCGCCGGTGGCAGGGCACCGGAGTCAACGCCCGGTGCGCCCCCGGGGGTGGCTGCCGGGGCGGGGGCCCCGGAAATCCGCGGTGCAGGGACGCCGCCGGACGGGATCAAGGGCGCCGGCTCGGCCGTGGCGCTGGCTGTCGGGACCGGCTTCGGGCCGACGCCCGGACGGCCCGGGGGTGCGGGACAGATACGAGCCGGCGCGCTCCCTCCGCTGGAATCGCAGGGAGCGGCGGCGGCCGGCGGAGCAAGGACCAGCAGCGGCAGTGCCAGCATCAGCGCAGCCGCCGTGGTGTAGCCGGCCCCTCGTGTGGTCCTCACCCGACCCGTCGTAGGGGCGCGGACGCCGTCAGGCCGGGACCCCGACGGCGGGCGCCGGCCGCCAGCACCCCGGCCGCCGGCCCGCAACGCCGCGCGGGTTTCGCTGTTACTGCCAGGCCCGGACGTAGTCGACCTTCATCTCGGAGGCCGGCCCGTACGCGGTGCTGGTGCCGGCCTTGCCGACGTTCAGCACGAGGTACTGGGCGGCGTTGCCGTCGTCGGTGGCGAAGGACTTGACCTTGACGCCGTCGACGTAGACCTCGGAGAGGTTGGCCTTCCGCCACAGGCCGTAGGTGTGGTACTCGTTCCCCCAGCTGCCGGGGATGGTGCCCTGGTTGTGGGTTCCGGAGCCCGAGTGGTAGTTGGACGTCATCTTTCCCGTGAGCACTTCGGCGATGTCGTTCTCGCCGGTCGCCGGCCAGGACTGTCCGGTGGTCCACCATGCGGGCCAGTTGTGCAGCACGGTTCCGTTGCCGGGGAAGGAGATGCGGGCCTCGGTGTACCCGGTCCGGAACTCATAGCCGGTCGTGGCGGCGTCTTTCGGGTTTGACGACACGAGGCTCCCGGTGCCGGCGTCCGACAGTTTCAGCGAGAGGTTTCCGCCGCCGACGGAGACGTTGGCCGCGGAAGTCTTGACCTTGTTCATTGTGCCGCCGCCGAACCAGGAACTGGACCACTTGCTGGTGTCCAGGGCGGTTCCGTTGAAGTCATCGCTGAAGGTCTGCGACCACGCGCCGGGGACCCCCAGGGGCATCAGCGCGGAGCCGGTTGAAGCCGGAAGCACCGTGGCGGAGGCCGTTGCGGGCGCCGGCCGCACCGTGGCGCGGGCTGCTGCCGCCGCCGCCGGAGCAGGCTCAGCCGCCGCCGCCACGGCCACGGCCACGGCCGCGGCGGGAGCTTCGGCGGGCGCGACCGGGGGCGCCGCTTGCAGCGTGCAGGGCGGCACGCCGTCGCTGAACTTCAGGGTGCACTTATAGGTGCCGGTCGCGGCGGTTGCAGGCGCAGCCGGGGCTGTCCCAGGCGCCGCAGCGGCGCCGAGGGAGGCAGTGAGGGAAAGTATGGCCGCTACAGCCGCACCGGAAAACAATGTTGTGCGCTTCTTCATGTACTACTCCTGGAGCTCACGCTCTGTTGGTGGCGCCATTCCGCGCAGCGCCGAAGGCGCGGAGGCAGGACGGAATACGCCATACTTCATGGCCGCACCGAGGGTGGTTCACCGGTGCGCCAGACGTTCGGCCGCGTAAGTCATCCAGGCAACGACGTGCCTTCTCAAGCGCCTTTGGGCAGGGGCCACCCGAAGCGTGGGCAAAAAAAGAACGGCCCCGACGACTGCGCCGGGGCCGATAGATGAAGACCAGAGCTTCCTGCCAGAATCGAACTGGCGACCTTCTCATTACGAGTGAGACGCTCTACCAACTGAGCTAAGGAAGCAACCGCCTGAAGTGACCGGGCGGTGACCCGGGCGCTTCATGCCAGAGACAACTGTAGTAGAGTCCTCCGGCCCGGGTCAAAATGAGGGGCGAACGCCTTAGCAGACGGTGTTGTCCGCCGGGGTCTTGCCGTCGACGAGGTAGCTGTCCACGGCATTGCCGATGCAGTCGTTGGAACGGCCGTAGGCCGTGTGGCCCTCACCCTTCCACGTCAGCAGCGAGGCCTGGCCCAGCTGCTTGCGCAGCGAAGCGGCCCATTCCACCGGGGTTGCCGGGTCGCCGGTGGTGCCGATCACGACGATGTCGGTCGACCCCTTGTAGTCCACCGGTGCCGGGGTCCGGACGTTTTTGTACGGCCAGTCCTTGCAGTTGGTGCCGCCGTAGGCGAAGTACTTGCCGAAAGTGGGCGATTCCAGGCGCAACTGCTTCTCGTCCGCGCGCATCCCGGCGGTGTCGGTCACCATGGGGTAGTCCAGGCAGTTGATGGCCGTAAAGGCAAAGGTGCTGTTCGAGGAGTAGCTGCCGTCGGGTTCGCGTTCGGCGTTGAAGTCGGCCAGCCGCAGGAACGCGGTCGGATCATTTTTCATGATCGCGCCGAGGGCCTGGGTGAGCAGCGGCCAGTTGTCGTCGTTGTAGAGCGGGACGATCATGCCGGTGACCAGGGTGGACGCCGAGACCATCCGGCCGTCCTTGGCGCGCATGGGGTTCGCCTCCACGGCGGCGATCACGTCACGGATCTGCTGGATCCCGTCGTCGACGGTGCCGCTGAGCGGGCAGCCGTCGGTCTGGAGGCAGCGCTCCACGTAGGCGCGGAGGGCTTTTTCAAAGGCTTTGGCCTGGCCGCTGGTGAGCTCCTCATTGCTGAGGGACGGGTCCATTGCGCCGTCCAGGACCATCCGGCCGACGTTGTCGGGGAACAGCGACGCGTACGTGGAGCCGAGGAACGTCCCGTAGGAGAACCCCATGTAGTTCAGCTTCGTGTCGTTGAGGGCCGCGCGGAGGATGTCGAGGTCCTTGGCGGAACTGATGGTGTCGATGTTGCCCAGCACCGGGCCGGTCTTTTCCTCACACTTGGCGGCGATCACCTTGTTGTCCGCCAGGGTCTCGGCCAGTCCGGCGTCGGTGTCCAGGTTATAGATCTTCGCGCGGGAGGCATCGCGTTCCTGGTCCGTCAGGCAGGTGACCGGGGCGGAGCGCTGCACACCGCGCGGGTCGAAGCCCACGATGTCATAGTTGGCGCGGAGCTTTTCCGAGAAGTGGGTGGCTCCGGCATCCCTGACGAAGTCATAGCCCGAGCCGCCGGGTCCGCCCGGGTTGATGAGCAGGCTGCCTTTGCTGGTGCCCTTCGTGGACAGCTTGAGCGCGGCGATTTCGATGCTGCCCCCGTCCGGCTTGCTGTAGTCCAGCGGGACCTTGATCTTGGCGCATTTGAAGTCTTTTTCGCAGGGGGTCCAGTCGACCTGCTGCGTGTAATAGCTCTTGAGTTCGGCGGGCGCGGAGGACGCGATTTCCGGATTGGGGGTACCGGAGCTTTTGGCCCCGCTGTCGCCGCCGCCAAGGAGGGCGCACGAGGAGAGCACCAGGGCCAGGGCCATGGCGCCTGCTGCCCGCACGCCGATCGCGACGGATCGGGATCTGGCGGGCACTGCTCGTGCAGACTTCATACGGTTCTCCTTGGTGGTTAGGAACTGGGCGGGGCGGCTGCCGCTTGACGCCGGGCGGCCGGTTGGGACTGGGTGGACGGCCGGTTCACCCGGGTCGGGTCACTTAATGATCCCTCAGATGAGGCTGGCGGCCATGGATTCGATTGTCAGCAGCGGAGCCACGTTGGAAGTGGTAATCCTTTTGCGAGCTTTGTTGATGGCGTCCATCCGGGCAAGCGTGGTTTCGGCGGAGGAGTGGCTCGCGAACTCAACGAGTTCGCTCCTGAGCTCAACGTTGACCAGCTCCACGGCGTTCCCCATCTGGATGATCAGCACATCCCGGTAGAAAGACAGCAGATCGGTCAGTGTCCGGTCGAGCGAGTCTGTCACGGAACGCTTGGCGCGGCGCTTCTGGTCGTCCTCCAGCTGCTTGACCTGGCCGCGCATGGCCGGCGGCAGCGTGCCGGTTTCGGGCGCACCCAGGGTGGCGAGGAGGGCGGCTTTTTCGGCCGCGTCGCGCTCGTCGTTGGAGCTGTTGGCTTCCTCGGTGGCGATCTTGACGAGCTTTTCGGCCATCAGCACCGCGGCGGTCACGCCCCGGAGCCCCAGCGGGAACCGCACTGTTTCGAGCCGCCGTTCACGGGCTTCCGGATCCCGTGCCAGCCGGCGGGCGATCCCGACGTGGCTTTGAGCTGCGCGGGCTGCACGTTCGGCGACTGCCGGGTCCACGCCGTCGCGCTTGACCAGCAGGGCAGCGACGTCGGCCGCGGGCGGCAGCCGGAGCGCGACGGCGCGGCACCGGGAGCGGATCGTGACGAGCACGTCGGCGGGGGAGGGCGCGCACAGCATCCAGACGGTGCGGGGGGTGGGCTCCTCGATCGCCTTGAGCAGCACGTTGGTGGTGCGCTCCGCCATCCGGTCCGCGTCCTCGACGACAATGATGCGCCAGCGTGCCGAGGACGGCCGGTTCCCGGCAGTGGAGACCAGTTCGCGGGCCTCGTCGATGGTGATTGTGACCTTTTCGGTGCGCACAAAGGCGACGTCGGAGTGTGTTTCCCCGAGGATGGTCAGGCAGGCTGCGCATTCGCCGCAGCCGCGCAGGCTGACATCTTCCTGGTCGCAGTTCAATGCGGCGGCGAAGGCCTTCGCCGCGTTGGACCGCCCGGAGCCCGGCGGGCCGGTGAAGAGCCACGCATGGGTCAGGCCGCCCTCACCCTGGGCCGCCTGGCGCAGCTGGGCCACGACGGCGGGCTGGCCCTGGAGGTCGTCCCAGACACTCATGCGCCCACCCGGGGGAGGGACAGCAGCGACTCGACCCGGTCCAGGATCTGCGCGGCCAACTGATCGACCGGAAGGCGGGCGGGCAGGACAAGGTAGTGTTCCGGCCGGGCCGCGGCGAGGTCGAGGAAAGCGGTCCGGATCCTGGCGTGGAACTCGTCCGCCTCCGATTCCAGCCGGTCTTCGGCGGCGTCGCCCGCGGTGCGCCGGCGGCGGCCGACCTCGGGGTCCACGTCGAGCAGCACGGTCAGGTCCGGCTGCAGGCCCGAGGTGGCCCAGTCGTTGAGGTCGCGGACGGCGTCGGTGCCCAGGTCCCGGCCGGCGCCCTGGTAGGCGACCGAGGAGTCGATATAGCGGTCGCTGAGGACGATCTCGCCGCGGTCGAGGGCCGGGCGGATGACCTGGCTGGCGTGGGCGGCGCGGGAGGCCGCAAAGATCAGGGCTTCGGTGTGGGCATCGATGTGGCCGTGGCCGTGGTCGAGGACCAGGGAGCGCAGTTTTTCGCCGATCGGGGTGCCGCCCGGCTCGCGCGTGCGGAGCACGGTGAGGCCGCGCGATTCGAGGGCCGCCGCCAGCTCGGCTGCCTGCGTGGACTTGCCGGCGCCGTCGCCGCCTTCGAAGGCGATAAACAGTCCGGGTTTTTGGGTGGTCACTGCTCTAGACTACCGACAAACCCTGACAGTAATGCGCCCGGGCGTAACGCCTTGGCCGCCCTGCGGGGCGCCAAAGTACCCTGTCACCATGAGTCTTTCCGAAGAACAGGCAGCCGCGCTCTCCGCAGAAACGATTGTTGTGGCGGCGGGCCGGCCGCCGCGTGCACGCGATGAACCGGTCAACCCTCCGCTGGTGCTCTCCTCGACCTATTTCGGCACGGGACCGCTGGGCGACGGCGACCGCGGCTACGGGCGGTATTCCAACCCGACCTGGGACCCGTTCGAGGAGGCCCTTGGCCAGCTTGAGGGCGCCGCGCTTCCCGGGCTGCTTTACGCCTCCGGCCTCGCCGCCGTCAGTTCAGCGCTGTCCCTGGTTCCTGCCGGCGGGGTGCTGGTCATGCCGTCCCACAGCTACGCAGGGTCCCTGGTGATGGCCACGGAACTTGCCGGGAAGGGTTTCCTGGACCTGCGCACCGTGGACATCTCCGACACCGACGCCGTGCTGGCCCAACTCGCGCCGGCGGACGGACGGCCCGCCAGCATGCTCTGGCTGGAGAGCCCCACCAACCCGATGCTCGGCGTCGCGGACATCCGCGCGCTGACGGCCGCAGCGCACGAGGTCGGCGCCGTCGTCGTCACGGACAACACCTTCTCCACCCCGCTGGTCCAGCAGCCCCTCGCACTGGGCTCCGACGTCGTCCTGCATTCGGTGACGAAGTACCTCTCCGGCCATTCCGACGTCGTGCTGGGCGCCCTCGTGACGTCCGACGCCGGACTCCGCGCCGCGCTGCTGCACCACCGCACCATCCACGGCGGCATCGCCGGGCCCTTCGAGGCCTGGCTGGCGCTGCGCGGCCTGCGCACCCTGGCCCTGCGGGTCGAGCGTTCGCAGGCCTCGGCGGCGGTGCTGGCCGAGCGGCTGAGCGGGCACCCCCGCGTCGGCAGCATCCGTTTCCCCGGCCTCCCCGCCGATCCCGGCCACGAACGGGCCAAGAGCCAGATGAAGGGCTTCGGGTCGGTGCTGTGCATCGAGATGGCCCCGGTGGCCGGGGGCAATGGCAGCGCCAGCCTCAGCGGAGCGGACGCCGCGGACCGCATGATCCGGGCCCTGAAGCTGTGGCTTCCGGCCACCTCGCTGGGGGGCGTGGAGTCCCTGATTGAGCGGCGGCGCCGGCATACGGCCGAACCTGCCAGTGTGCCGGACAACCTGGTCCGGCTGAGCGTGGGGATCGAAAACGTCGAGGACCTTTGGGCCGATTTGGAGCAGGCTCTGGCGAGTCTGGGCGGCTAGGCTGGGGGGATGGACGGAAGAGCGCTAATTTACTATGTCGAAACCGGGGTCTACTTTCTCCTGGCCCTCGTAGCCCTGGCCCTTGAGGTGTGGGCTTTTTTCGATTGCCTGCGGCACAAGGCGAACGTTTTTGAAGCCGTGTCCAAGCGCACCAAGACTTTCTGGCTGGCCGTTACCGGCGGCGCCCTGGCCGTGGGAGTGCTCTCCCTGGCGGGCGGAGGCAGCGGCCTTCTGGGCCCGCTGGGTCTGTTCGGTCTCGCGGCCGTGACGGCGGCGTCCGTTTACCTCGCCGACGTCCGCCCGGCCGTCAAGGATGCCGGCCGCGGCGGGAACCGCAACATGGGACCCTACGGCCCCTGGTGATCCCCGCAGGTACCTAGGCTCGCAAGCTCGTTCTGGGACCCTGCCGGCGCGGGCCCTCATCTAAGGCCCCGGCGCCACGGCGTCCCAGCCCACCGTCAGCTCGCCCAGCCGCCACCGGGACGGCCCGTCCTGGACCGGCCAGCCGCCGTCGCGCAGGGCCCGGCACATCGCCGTCCAGCGCTGCCGGGTCCCGAATGAGGCCAGCGGGGCAGCTTCCAGCCAAGCCTGGTCCATGGCCTGCAGGAAGGCTTGGATCTTCTCGCCCGGCACGTTCCGGTGGATGAGGGCTTTCGGCAGCCGCTCGGCCACTTCCGAGGGCAGCGCGAAACTGCCGAACCGCAGGGACAGGCTCAGGCTCAGCGGCCGCTCGGCGTCCAGCGCCACCCACGTGACCCGGCGGCCGATCTCGTCGCAGGTGCCGTCGATGAACAGTCCCTCCGGAGCCAGCCGCCCCTGCACCAGCCGCCAGATGGCCGCCACATCGGCCTCCTCGTATTGGCGCAGCACGTTGAACGCGCGCACCAGGACGGGCCGGCCGGACACGGGCAGTTCGAAGCCGCCCAGCTGGAAGCTCAGCCCGGGCCGTTCCAGTTCCTTGGCCAGCCGGACCCGCTCGGGCTCGATCTCGATGCCGACCACCCGCACATCGGGCCGGACCACGGACAGCCGGTCAAAGAGTTCGACGGCGGTGGCCGGGGACGCGCCGTAGCCCAGATCCACCACGAGCGGATCGTCCGTACCGCGCAGCCGCCAGGCCTGCGGGCCGGTCAGCCAGCGGTCCAGCCGCCGCATCCGGTTGGGGTTGGTGGTGCCGCGGGTTATGTTGCCCACCGGCCGGCCGGTGCGGGGCCCGCTTTTCGCCACGCCGCGTTTTTCCAAGCCGCCTTTGCCCACGACGCCTTTGCCCACTACGTGGGTCTGCGGGGACGCCACCCGCTCAGCCTTCTGCACCACCAGCCCACCCTATCCTCCAACGCGAACCCCCAACCGCGGACCCCCCACCGCGAACCCTCCAACGCGACCACCCCAACGCGGGGTCAGTTCCGGCCCATGCGGGGCCCCGGGATGGGCGCGGAGTGACCCCGCGTTGGGGTGGGGGGACGGTGATGTAACTCTCGGCGCCGGCCGGGATCGCTCCGCTAGGATGAAAACCATGACTTACAAGCTGATTCTGCTGCGCCACGGCCACAGCGAATGGAACGCCAAGAACCTGTTCACCGGCTGGGTGGACGTTGACCTCAACGACCAGGGCCGGGCCGAGGCGATTCGCGGCGGTGAGCTTCTCGTGGAGCACAACATCCTCCCGGACATCCTCTACACATCGTTGCTGAAGCGGGCCATCAACACCGCCAACATCACCCTCGACAAGGCCGACCGCGGCTGGATCCCGGTGAAGCGGGACTGGCGGCTGAACGAGCGCCACTACGGCGCCCTGCAGGGCAAGGACAAGGCCCAGACCCTCGCCGAGTACGGCGAAGAGCAGTTCATGATGTGGCGCCGGTCCTACGACACCCCGCCGCCGCCCCTGGCCGACGATTCCGAATTCTCCCAGGCGCATGATCCGCGCTACGCGGACCTCGGCGACGCGCTGCCCCGCACCGAATGCCTCAAGGATGTCCTGGTCCGCCTGCTGCCCTACTGGGAATCGGACATCAAGGAAGACCTCAAGGCCGGCAAAACCGTTCTGGTCACGGCCCACGGCAACTCCCTGCGCGCCCTCGTCAAGCACCTGGACGGCATCAGTGACGAAGCCATCGCCGGACTGAACATCCCCACCGGCATCCCGCTGGTCTACGACCTTGACGAGAACTTCAAGCCGCTGAACCCGGGCGGCACCTATCTCGACCCCGAAGCCGCGGCCGAGGCCATCCAGGCCGTCGCGAACCAGGGCAAGAAGTAGCGGGTCCCACGCACAACCACGGAAACGTACGACGCCGGCCGGCCACCTCTCAAGGTGACCGGCCGGCGTCGTACGTTCTGCTGTCCCGCGCGGCTGGCGGGACCGGGCAGGACTAGCTGTGCTCGATGCCGCTCGGCTGCCAGGCGCCGGTCACCAGGTAGGTGACCTTCTGCGCGACGGAGACGCCGTGGTCGGCGAAACGCTCGAAGTAGCGGCTGGCGAGGGCGACGTCGACGGTCGTGGCCGGGGACTCCTGCCAGTCACTGCGGGCAATGGCCTTGAAGACGCTCAGGTGCAGGTCGTTCACGGCAGCGTTGGCCTTCAGGATGTCGCGGGCCACTTCCAGGTCCCGGGTTTCCAGCAGTACGGTGAGTTTCTGGGCGATCAGCAGGTCATGCTGGGCGAAGCTCTTGAAGGTCTCGCGGAGCTGGGCGGGAACCACCGTGGCGGGGTAGCGGAGCCGGGCAAGCTGGGCGAGGTGGCGGGCGAGGTCGCCCATCCGCTCCAAGGAAGCGCTCATCCGGAGGGAACCCACCAGCATGCGCAGGTCGCTCGCCACGGGGCCCTGCAGGGCGAGGATGTCGATGGCGCGCTCGTCGAGGCTGTTCTGCAGGAAGTCGATCCGCGCGTCGGCCGCGATGACGTCCTCGGCCAGGTCGATGTCGGCGCCGTCGAAGGCGGTCGTGGCTTTCTCAATGGCCTCGCTGACGAGCTTTGAGATTTCGACGAGCTGTTCTCCCACTTGGGCGAGCTCTTCCTGAAAAACCTTGCGCACGTGTGCGTCCTTTCCTCGGAAATTGCCGGCCACCCCAGTGGCCGGTCCGTTTCGGTTCACCTCTCGGCGCTTCAACGCTCAAGTGTTCCAGCATCGGGTGAACTGTTACGCCTCAATAGGTGAACGTTAGCTGAACCGGAGCCGGAATGGCGGCAGATTACAGTTTCCGGCCCGGGGCAGAGCATAAGCTGGAGCCGTGGATCCAATGCTCATCGGCGTGATCGCCGGCCTGGTCGGCCTGTCGCTTGGCGTCTTCGGCGTGCTCGCTTTCCGGGTCAGCGAGCAGCAGCGCAAAATCGTGGACGTCGGCGTCGAGGACCCGTCGATTCCGGAGGGCGCCGCCCAGGTGCTGGCCGTCATCGGCCGGGCCTTCGTGGTGGTGGACGCCATCGACGGCGTGGTCCGTGCCAGTCCGGCCGCGTACGCCTACGGGCTGGTCCGCGGCCACACGCTCGTCCACGACCAGCTGCTGGAAATGACGGCCAAGGTACGGCGCGACGGGGTCATCCTCGAAAAGCAGCTCGAACTGCCGCGCGGCCCGCTGGGGCAGGGCACCATTGTTGTCCAGGTCCGTGCGGCCATGCTTGCTGAGGAATACATCCTCCTGCTGGCCGACGACCGGACCGAATTCACCCGGACCGAGGAAGTCCGGAACGACTTCGTGGCCAACGTCTCCCATGAGCTCAAGACGCCGGTCGGCGCCATCTCGCTGCTGGCGGAGGCGCTCGAATCCTCTGCGGATGACCCGGAGGCCGTCCGCCGCTTCGCCAAGCGCATGCACAAGGAATCCGCCCGGCTGGCCGCCCTTGTGCAGGACATCATCGAACTTTCCCGGCTGCAGGGCGCCAACGTCACCCAGCAGGGCCGGCCCGTCGATATCAACACCGTGGTCTCCGAGGCGGTGGACCGTTCCCAGCTGCCGGCGGAAAGCAAGAACATCGAACTCGTCGTCGGCGGCCACGCGGACGCGATGGTCTACGGCGACCAGGATCTGCTGGTGACCGCACTGCGGAACCTGATCGACAATGCCATCCGCTACTCCCCGGAGAACACCCGGGTCGGTATCGGCATCCGGTCCAAGGGCGGCCTCGTGGCGGTGTCGGTCACCGACCAGGGGGAAGGACTCTCCCCCGAGGACCAGGAGCGCGTCTTCGAGCGTTTCTACCGCGTGGACGCCGCCAGATCCCGGCACACCGGCGGCACGGGCCTTGGCCTGAGCATCGTCAAGCACGTGGTTGCCAACCATGGCGGCGAGGTGACCCTCTGGTCCCAGCCCGGACAGGGCTCCACCTTCACCATCCGGCTTCCGGAGCTGGAGGGCCAGGACGTCGACGCCCTCCCTGCGCGCAAGCCGGGGGCGCGGACGGACGCCACGCCCACGGCCCCCAGCCCGTCCCAGAACCCCCGATCCATACGAAGTGACGCCACCGGCGCGCACGAGCAAGGAGCTACCGCTTGAGCAGGATTCTGATAGTCGAGGACGAAGAATCGTTCAGCGACCCGCTGTCCTATCTATTGGGCAAGGAAGGGTTCGAGGTGGAGGTGGTGGACAACGGGCTTGATGCCATCACCGAGTTCGACCGCAACGGCGCCGACCTGGTGCTGCTGGATCTGCAGCTGCCCGGACAGTCGGGCACCGAGGTCTGCCGGCAGCTGCGGCAGCGCTCGTCCGTGCCGGTCATCATGCTGACGGCGAAGGACGCGGAGATCGACAAGGTCGTGGGGCTGGAACTGGGCGCCGACGACTACGTCACCAAACCGTACTCGTCCCGTGAACTGGTGGCCCGCGTCCGGGCCGTGCTGCGGCGCCAGGGCGAGCCCGAGGAACTGGTGGCCAGCACCGTGCAGGCGGGCCCGGTGCGGATGGATATTGAGCGCCACGTGGTCACCGTCAGCGGCGAACCGGTCTCCCTTCCGCTGAAGGAATTCGAACTGCTGGAAATGCTGCTGCGGAACTCCGGCCGGGTCCTGACCCGCGGCCAGCTGATCGACCGGGTCTGGGGATCTGACTACGTGGGGGACACCAAGACCCTGGATGTCCACGTCAAGCGGCTGCGCAGCAAGGTCGAGCCGGACCCCTCGGCGCCGCGGCACCTGATCACGGTCCGCGGCCTGGGCTACAAGTTCGAACCCTAAGCCCGGAGGTTTCCCGGCCCGGACGGGCGGCGTGGACGGGCGGCGTGGGCGGAACACGCGCACAGCGCACACACAGAAGGAGGGGCACCCGGCCGGGTGCCCCTCCTTCTGTGTGTGGAGTTAGTGGTTCGCGCTGCTTGTCGGCGACGGGGTCGACGTCGGCGTGGCCGAGCCGGTGGGCTCGCTGCCTGCCGGGAGATACTGCTTGTAGTCGGGGATCGTGGCGTCCAGCACCGGGATCTTGACCTTGGTGCTCTGGTTGGTCCCGTCCTCGCTGATGCTGACCTCGACGAGGGAGCCCGGGACGCCGCCCGTGCTGCTCAGGATTGCCTCGTCCGTGGAGTCGTTGAGCAGCGTGTAGGAGTTCTGCTTCACCGGGACCTGGGTCTGGGAGCCGCCGGCACCGATGATGGTCAGCTTCACATCCTCGGAGGAGGAGTTGTAGACCGCGCCGATTACACGGCCGGGCTTGTCCTCCCCGGCGGAGATGACCATCATGTTGCGCAGCTGCAGCGGGCCCACGTTGGCCTGGGTTCCGTCCGAGGCCGCGTACTGCGCGGAGGTCGACTGGGGGTTGATGTAGCCGCAGCCCGTCACGGACAGCAGGCCGAGGCCCAGAACAGCCGTTGCCATTGCCAGCTTGCCGCGCTGGCCCCGGTTCATCGCAGTGAAACCCACGTCACGCACCCCTTGAGAGTCTTGGAACATTATTCAGCCATAGCCTATCGGCAATCAGCGCGAAACGAGGATTCGGGCGGTACACAAAGCGGCCGGCTTCGGCCCCGGCGGGCCGCCCGCGGGCGGCGGCGAACGCCCTTGGCAAAGGCGGGGCCATGCACTAATATCTGCATTCGTCAAGGGGTCTGGAGGGCCCGTTTAGGGCCATTTTCCCCGTATTCATGCGGTTCTTGGGCACGTTCCATGGCAGTTGTATGCCTTAAACGTGATAAACTGGTCTGCGGGAAAGGGGAATGTCCACATGGTTTTTGAGGTCGGCGAGACAGTAGTTTACCCTCACCACGGTGCAGCCAAAATTGAAGAAATCAAGATG
>DASWAW010000004.1:0-8236 GCA_036390955.1 Arthrobacter sp. | reverse complement strand
TGAAGGAGAACGCAATGGCACAAGCAGGAGATTCGCTGGCCGGTACACCGGCAGACGCCTTGACCGCGCTCCGGGAATCCCCGGGCCTGACGGTCGCGACGTCCTACCCCCTGCTAGGCGTCGACTACTACGTCGGCTTCGATGCAGAGACCGGCCAGTACAAGAACCGGGTTGTCCAGCTCGGTGGAGACGCCAACGACGTCGATGCAGTCATCGTCGACGAGGAGGAGCTGACGGAGGAGGACATCATCTTCCGGTTCTCAGTCCTCGCCCGGCGAGAGCAGGACGCCGCCGAGGAGGATCCCATGGCCGCGATCATGCGCCAGATGATGGCGATGGGGATTGTGGTGGGAGACGAGGAGGACTAGCCACCGGGCATCAGGCGCGCTGGGACAGACGTCCCAGCCTGTCTGAGGTTCTATGGACACGCTGTAGAACGGATGGAAGGAGTAGCCATGGCAGAAGGAGATGTGTCGATCGGCACGGCGGATGAGGTTCTGGCACGGCTTCGGGAGAGCCCGGGGCAGGCCATTCAGACGTCCTTCCCGTTCGCCGGTGTAGACCTCTACATCCTGTATTCCCCCGGATGTGGGCACTACCAGGTGCGGGTGGTCACCCTCGGCGCTGACCCGACTGACCCGGAGTACATCCGGATCATCGAGGCCGAGCTGACGCAGGAGGAGGTCATCTGGCGCATGTGCTCGCTGATGGAGGCGGACATGGAGCGTGACCCGATGGGCTACGAACAGCGGATGACGCTGGAGCTGCTGGGCCGCGAGCTGGAGGAGGACTGACGCATGCGAATCAAGGTCGAGGAGGTCACCGTCGGTGACACGGTCCTGCGCTACGGCATGTGGTTCGAGGTCGAGAAGATCGAGATCCTGCCAGCCGAGCGCGGCGGGGACCTGTACAACCTGTGGCTTCAGCCGACAGGTAAGGGAGGGGCATGCTTCCTCGCCCTCTTCCCGGGAGAAACCATCACCAAGGAGGACTAGTGGCAGATCAAATCAAGAGGCCGTTGCCTGAGTCGCTGATGAAAGCGATCCGGGCCACCGTGGAGTCAGCGGACCTGACGCCGACGGAGAAGTTCGAGGCTGTGGTGCTGATGTCCCACGGCTACGGGCTGTTCTCGGCGGCTGAGGCGCTTGACCCGACGGTCTACGCCATTCCCCAGGAGCAGTGGGCCGCGATCAGCGAGATGCTGATGACCATGCCCGACGGCGACGTGGGCAAGGTGAACATGGCGCTGGACTGGATGAACGTCGGTCCATCCAGCTACGAGGAGGCGATCCAGAACTGAAACGACCGGGCATCCGGTGCGCTGGGACATGAGCCCAACGCACTGGTTGCCCTGCCGCTCTGGCAGGGCTTGATGAAAGGAGATGAAATGGGAAGCAACACCATCTCAGACGTTGCGAGGAGGTGGGTGGACGTCACCGAAGGCGCCGCAGAGAAGCATCTGTGGAACCCACGCATCCCTGTGTACAACGACAGGCTGTATGCCTTCGACCGCAACTTTGAGCTGGTGCGAGCGATCAAGAACAAGAGCGGCACCAAGGTCACCCACTACATCCTCAACGGAGACGAGCTGCGAGTCCCGGGCAGTTTTGGGAGCGGCTGGGGAGGGGGCACCACATCGCATCAGGCGTGGGTGCGCAACCACCTCATCGGCCGCAAGCAGGTGATTATCCCGTTCACGGCTCTGGAAGAGTCCGGCGTTGATATTGATTCCATCAAGATCATCGACGTGCTCCCGGACCGGAACGAGACGATCCAGCACCGGACGAAGGAGTTCCCATCGGGTGCCATCTGGCATAACGAGCCGATCATGCAGAGCTTCGAGCTGACCCGCGAGGAGCGGGCCGCATGGCTGAAGAAGTTTCCATGGTACGCACGCGGCCAGCAGGCGTACACGGTGGACAAATTCCCCGAGTGGGCCAAGTACGAGTCCCGCAGGGTCGGTTCAAAGCAGGTCCTCCGGACCAGCCGGCAAGGGTGGTCGCCTGAGATCACCGTCACCAAAACCGATGAGGGCACGGTGTACGAGTGGGAGACGCGCCACCACTGGCTGGGAGAGTCCCTGATCCATGCCAAGGTGACGTGGAAGACCGAGGACGGCAAGGAGCACCGCCGGTGGGCCTACTTCCTGTCAGGTTTTGACCATCAGGAGCCGATGCCGCTGTATTTCTTCGCCGAGATGCCCCCCGGGGTGAGACCAACCACGGTCGCTGAAGCCTACGAGTTCCTGAAGCCTGAGCCAGTTCTGCTGGCCGAGCAGATGGGCCGCAGGATCAGTAGACAGGGTGACATCTTCGCTATCGCCGCACCATCGTTCGACAGGCGCACCCTTCGCAAGATGGGCGCCGCCTTCGAGAAGCGCAGCGAGAGGCAGGAACGGGGCCAAGAGCCCCGCGCCATGCTGCTGCACACCAACCACCGCGCCACAGAGGTGGCACGGATGCCCAATGGCTCAACGCTCGCCAGGGGTCAGCTGTACCACGACCCCATCGGCCGTGAGAGGGACCATGTCGCCCGCAAGCTGGGAGACGGCCAGACATGGCACCTCATCATCAAGAACACCGTCCCCGACTCGGTCGTCCGACGGTAACCAAAAAAAGATGCAGTACCCAACCATAAAAGGAGAACAAAATGTCTGTAGCACTCACTGAAGCACCCGTCGTTGCCCCGGTCCTGCCGGACTTCAACCGGCCTGACGCCGACCAGCTGGCCGACGAGATCCTGCTGTCATCGGTCGCCACTACCAAGGTGGCCAAGGTGACGGCAGGGACGAGCCGGGGTCGGTTCGGCGGTCAGGTGGCGGGTATCGCCCGCTCCGGCCAGACCCGGGCATGGACCCGCGGCGGCCGAGTCGACTAGCAACTGAAGGCGCATGGCGGCCAGCGGAGAGATCCGCTGGCGGTCACGTGCAATCAGCACGACATAAGAAAGGAATCACATGACACTGATAACCGAGGCCCGGAATGCGGGCCTGAGTGACCTGCGCGATGCTCTGATGGAGCAGCACGCACGGAAGCTCGACGTCGTAGCCCCGGCACAGAAGCTGCGGTTCAGGGACGGGAGGCTGGTGCTTTCCGGCATGGACCCGGTGTTCGATGCCACCGGCGTGACTGACGTCAACGGGATCTACCTGCCGACCTCCGTCTTCGATGAAGGCGTGGCGTCCAAGCTGGGCATCCCGCTGGCGTACGTGAGGTTCATGCGCAACGAGCGCCCGGACCTTTACGACCAGAACGCCAACGGTCTACTGCGTGGACTGAGCCGCTACGACACGGCGGCAGGTACGAGCGTCCAGCTCATCATGCCGGACGGTCGGAGCTTCCTGGTGCGTGCGTTCCGAGGGGATGACGGAGGGAACGGCATAGCCCGCGCCCTTCTATCGGACAGGTTCGCCATCATGGACAACCTGGATGCCCTGACTGCGGCACTGGACGGCATCCGGCAGGCAGGTGTGGAAGTCGAAATCGACGGCTGCGACCTGACCGACCGGAGGATGTACGTGCGGATCAAGGCACCGGGGGTACAGGCACTGGCGCCGGAGCTGCTGAAGGGCTACCGCTCCCCGTTCTCCGGAGAGACAGGGGCAGACAACCCCACGGTGTTTGCCGGCTTCGTCCTCTCCAACTCGGAGACGGGTGACGGGTCCTTCTCGGTCACGCCCCGGATCATCGTCCAGGTCTGCTCCAACGGCATGACCATCACCAAGGATGCCATGAAGGCGGTCCACCTCGGCGGCAAGATGGACGAGGGGGTCATCAACTGGTCCCGGGACACCATCGACAAGCAGCTGGCGCTGGTCACGGCCCGTGCGCGTGATGCGGTGGCCACGTTCCTTGACAAGGACTACATGGTCCGGGTCATCAGGGACATGGAGACCAAGGCGGGCAAGAAGATCGAGGACGTCGAGGACGTCAAGGTCATCGCCAAGAAGCTGGCGTTTGATCAGGACCAGCAGGACGCCATCTTCAACATGTTCGTCAAGGGCGGGCAGTTCACCGCCGGAGGTGTGATGCAGGCAGTCACCGCTGCGGCACGCTCCACCAAGGATGCCGACAAGGCCTTCGACATGGAGGCACAATCGCTGAAGGCGCTGGACCTGGCCTTCGCACTCTGACACACAACCAACAAGGCAAGGAGATAAACAGATGGGACTGGATCAAGCACTGCGCAGGATGAGCCCTGAGACGTACCGGCGCATCCAGGAATGGGAGGCCGGAGACCATGAGGCCGACTACCCTGATGTGCACGTGGAGGAGCTGTGGGTCGGCCGCAAGGAGAACCACATCCACTGCTACTTCGAGGGTGAGGTCGGCGACGTCGAGAACTGCGCATACCTGCGGGTGGAGCGCGAGCACATCGAGCGGCTGGTGGACCGGCTGGCGAAGGTGCATGCCGACCACGAGTTGGCCGGCGCGCTCCTGCCGACGCAGGCAGGGTTTTTCTTCGGCAGTACAGACTTCGACGAGTGGTACTTCAAAGATGTCGAGGCTGAATTGAAGGAGTTCACGGAGATCCTGGAACACTGGGATCCATACGAGATCCACGTCTACTGGGCGTGGTGGTAAAGGAGGACTGATGAAGTGCATCAAGTGCGGGGAGCCGATCGAGCGCCATGACTGGTTCATGGGGCACGGCAAGCCGACAGAGGTCCGGTGGCTACACACCAACGGGCACGGTGACTGCGACCGCTTCACACAACCGACGAAAGAGGACTGATGGAGACAATCACAGGCACGCTGGAGCAGCGTGTCGCCAAGGTGCTGGCGAGGGAGCCAACACCGTTCCACGTGCTGGAGCGCAGGCTCCCGGGCACGGAGCCGAGCGAGATCCGCGAGGCACTGCTTAGACTCAACGCCGCAGGCGTGGCAGACATTGCCTACGGCCACGGCTGGCACCTGAAGGTAGGCGCCTGATGGCTGAGGCCAAATCATTCCGGGTCAAGTGGTACCACACCGAGGAGTTCGAGGCGGACATCATGCTCGACGAGCGGGAGATGGAGGGCTACGAGGAGGCCGAGGAGGAGGAGCGCGAATCCATCCTGGAGGAGCTGCTGATGAACGTCATCATCGACATGGACCAGAAGCAACTGACTGCGGCCTTCCAGGGCTGCACCGAGCGGGAGATCACGGAGACGGAGGAGCTTGATGAGTGAGGAATTTATCGTAAGCAAGCCGGCGAACGAGATGCGGCCGGGCGACCGGTTCATCTTCGACGAGGACATGGGCGGGGAAGGTGAGGTGCTTACCGTCGTCGCCGTGTCGGCCGACATGTTCGGCAGCATGGAGATCGAGACGGAGGAGCTGGACTTCCTGCTGGATGTGCTGACGCACCAGTGGTTGACGATCGCACCGGAGGAGGAAGCATGACCACACGATACCAGCGTGAAATGGCCGCACTGGCGGCACGGCGGGCCAGCCTGACGCCCTACGACACGGGCAAGCGGGCAGAGCCCAAGGTATGGGAGGAGCGCCACCGTGAATCGGAGAACGACTTCGGCAAGGTGGACTTCAACGACAGCGAGGACGCCACCATCGCCACGCTGTACATCGAGCAGGACGAGGACGGCACGTACGCCCTGCGCGGGTACACCAACGAGCCACTGAAGGTGGAGATAGATGACCAATCATAAGGAGGAGTGAGCTGATGGACCTGACCACAATGTCCACAGGGGCACTGGTTGCCCGAATGAACCGAGCCGCCGACTTCGCCTATGACGACGAGGCTGTCGAGCTGAACAGGCGCCTGTCTGCAGAGGGCAAGGCATGGAGGTGGAGTTCAGACTTCTACCACCCTGTAGTAGAGATATACAACCCAAAGGAGGAAGCATGACCAGACCTGACGAATGGCACGACACGTGGGTGGCTGACACGGTCGACTGGTGCCTGAATGAGGCCCTTGGCCGGTTCCACAACGCAGGAGTGAGGCTGGGCCTTACCCCTGCCCAGGTGCGGGTGAAGATCGCCACGGCGCCCAACCTACCCCAGTATCTGCAAACGATGCTGGCCGCAAGATACTCAGAGCTATACGAAAACTAGGAGGAAGCATGACGTGGATGAATGAGTATGAGGTGGAGCGGGCAGTGGCTCGCTTCGGAGAAGACACCCCGTACCTGCGCCGAGGCGCACGGGTGCTCTACAGCCTGATGGAGTGGACCAACAGCCACTCTGACGGCTGGCCCTACTGGCAGAAGCCGGCACGCGCCGCCAACAAGCTGATGGGCGTACTGGCCTCGGCCTCCAACACCCCACGAGGCGGGGAGGTGGACATCACCGACGCCGACCTGAAAAAGGCACTGAGCCCGATCAAGGCATTCCTCACCCGCCAGGGTGTGGACCACAATCAGATACTGAAGGAGGATTAAATGAGTGACATCCAAGAGGGAATGATGGTCCCTGAAACCATCCGTCAACAGATCACGGTCCCCGTGTTCATGTCGCTGGGAGCGCGTGAACTGAGGGCCGACCGGGTCCACGTCAAGGCGCCGGAGTACGACACTCTGACGTTCCTGGCCACCATCCTGAGTGGCCATCAGAAGCGTGTTATGCGGGTCAGGGTCATCCTGGATCCGTCCGACACCTACACTGTGAAGGTGACGCACCCCAAGCGCGGCGATAAGAGCGTGGAGGTGGTCCACTTCGAGCGGGACTACGTCTACGCCGACGAGCTGGCCCGGGTCCTGCTGTCCCTGGATCAGGTGATGTAGATGAGCAGAATTGACGTCGCCGCCGGTGAGCGCACACCCTACCCGGTGGACCAGCTCACGCAGATCGCGCTGACCAAGCTGGAAGGGGACGACATGGGCCGGGTGCTGGTCCGGCTCGATAACCCGGACGTCATCCACCAGGATCAGTGGAGGCAGGCCACAGACCTGCTCACCGGCCACACAGTGGCCCTACGGCGGGCCGACTGCGGCCTGGGCTGCAAGTGTGCGGCCGAGGTCAAGCTGGTCCACTACAAGGAAGATAAGGAGGAGGAGCATGGCTAGCCTGATGATTCAATCCGATGGCCCGTTCAAGGCATGGTGCAATACCTGCAACCGCTGGGTATCCTCGGAGCGCATTAATGTTGATGGCACCCATGATGCCGACGAGAGCCGGCCCGTCCGGACAGGGCGAGGGATCCCCCCACCCGAGCGCACCACGCACACCGTGTGGGACGATCGACCCACGAAGGAGGATGCATGAACTACAAAAAGATCCAGACCCGAGTCAGGGCCTCCGGTACCCCGGCCTCGGCCAGTGGTGAGCCGTCGGTCCTGGAGCTAGGGTGGGTGGACGGCACGCACCTGGACGAAGACATCCAACGGGAGCGGGAGCGGTTCGCCACAGTCGGACGCACAGCAAAGCTCTGGCCCTCCGCCGGCGAAGCGGCCATCCAGGCGGTGGAAGTTGCGCACCTGAGTGTCGTTGCCATCTACGAGGACGGCTCGGTCTGCGTCCTCACCTACCACCCAGAGGGGACGGCATGAGCCCATTCAAGGTGCGCTGGTCGTGGCGCGACCCTGTCACGATGGAGGTACTGCCCGAGCGGTACACCACCAAGGCCAAGGCGCTGGAGAACAGGCCACGCGCCGGGAACTGGAGGCTGGTGCGGATCGCCATCAGCGACCACCGGGACCACCACAAAAAAGAGGCGCACCACCACAGTGATGCGCCTCTTCCGTGACTGCTAGGTGGTCACGTACTGGTTCGGGTCCACGTACAGCTGGTCCTGCTCGAACTTGTTGTCATCCGGCAGGGTGTTGAGGATTTCCACCGCTCCGAATTCGGGGAGCTTCTGCTTGTACCTGTGGTTGTACATCTGATGCAGGACCTCGGCAGCAGCCTGGCCGAGGCCGGAGGCTTTCTTCCCGCGTGCGTCACGCAGGGTGCGTGCCTGGGCCGCAATCTGGCGGGGCACGGTGCCCTGCAGGATGTACTGGAGGCGGTCGTAGTCAATGCGTGCGCCGAAGTTGGCAATGAAGATGCCGAGGCCTTCGAGCATGACGCGGGAGTACGTGGCCCGCTCTGCCTTGTCACCGTAAGCACGGTGCAGGGTGCGGATTACCTTGTCCACGAGGTCAGGGTAGGCACCCTTCTTGTAGACGCCGGCACCCTTGTAGATGTTCTCCAGCGCAACGATGGCGGAGATGACGCCGAGGGATTCGTTGTTGGCCCACTCGACGTGCAGACCGTAGGTCCGCAGGACATCGTTGATGCCGACGGCGACGGGCTCACCC
>DASWAW010000003.1:0-8973 GCA_036390955.1 Arthrobacter sp. | reverse complement strand
TGGCCCTGATCATCGGCTTGTTCGGGATCAGCGCGGCATGATGCCCTGACGGCCGGCGCGGCACCTGCGGTGTTTGCGTGACGCGGCGCTGCGCATAGGGCCTGGCGGCGCGCCAAAGCCCTGCCGCTACCGGAATTCGGCCGCGACAGGGCTTTTGCGCGTCACAGGACAGTGGGCGCGTCACAGGACAGTTGGCGCGTCGCGGCCTAGCGGTGCGTGAAGTCCGGCTGGCGCTTCTCGGTGAAGGCTGCCATGCCTTCCTTCTGGTCCTCGGTGGCGAACAGCGAGTGGAACACGCGCCGTTCAAAGAGCACACCCTGGGCCAGCCCGGTCTCAAACGCGGCGTTGACGGCCTCCTTGGCCACCATTGCCACCGGCTTGGACTTGGAGGCAATCACCTCGGCGGCCTTGAGGGCCTCTTCAACCACGTCTGCGGCCGGCACCACGCGGGACACGAGCCCGGCGCGTTCGGCTTCCTCGGCGTTCATAAAACGTCCGGTCAGGATCATGTCCATGGCCTTGGATTTGCCCACGGCGCGGGTGAGGCGCTGCGAGCCGCCCATGCCGGGCAGCACGCCCAGGTTGATTTCCGGCTGGCCGAACTTGGCGTTGTCCCCGGCAATGATGAAATCGCACATCATCGCGAGCTCACAGCCGCCGCCCAGGGCGAACCCGGACACGGCCGCGACCACCGGGATGCGCAGCCGGGTGAAGTCCTCCCAGCCGCGGAACCAGTCCGCGGCATACATGTCCATGTATCCCTTGGACTGCATTTCCTTGATGTCCGCCCCGGCGGCGAAGGCCTTGGCGGAACCGGTCACCACAACCGCCCCCACCTCGGGATCGGCATCCATGGCCGACACGGCGGCCACGAGTTCGTCCATGGTGGCCTTGTTGAGGGCGTTCAGCGCCTCGGGCCGGTTGAGCGTCACGAGCCCCACTCGGCCCCGGCGCTCCACCAGAATGTTTGTGTACTGCTCTGTCATGCCTGTCCCCTCAGCTGTTCAGAAATATTCGGTGCCGGCGTGTCAGGATCCGGTCAGTGTGCGGATTTGTCCCGGATGTCGGTAATGATTCCGGAGAAGTCCCGGCCCGCCCCGCCTTCCGCGGCAAAGCTATCGTAGATTTCGGACGCGAGCGGCCCCAGCCTCGCCGCAACGCCGGTGCTCTGCAGCGCGTTGAGTGCCAGTTTAAGGTCCTTCGCCATCAGGGCACCCGCGAAGCCGGGCTGGTAGTCGCGGTTGGCGGGGCTCGTGGGCACCGGTCCCGGCACAGGGCAGTTGGTGGTCAGCGCCCAGCACTGGCCCGAGGCCGCGGACGCGACGTCGAACAGCGCCTGGTGCGTCAGGCCCAGCTTCTCGCCCAGCACAAAAGCTTCGCTGACCGCGATCATCGAGACACCGAGGATCATGTTGTTGCAGATCTTCGCGGCCTGTCCGGCACCGTGCTCCCCGCAGTGGACCACCCGCTTGCCCATCACCTCGAGCATCGGCCGGACTGCCTCGAAGTCCTCCGGAAGTGCCCCCACCATGAAGGTCAGGGTGCCCGCTTCGGCGCCCACGACGCCGCCGGAAACCGGCGCGTCAACGGCCCGATGGCCGGCCGCCACGGCGAGGTCGGCGGCCTCGCGGGCCTCATCCACGTTGATCGTGGAACAGTCCAGGAAGAGGGTTCCGGGCGCCGCGGTCGCGAGCAGACCCGGCTGGCTGTGCTGTCCCGGCTCGCCGTGCTGTCCCGGCTGGCCGGGGCTGCCGCGGTAGGCGTCGAGCAGGTGTTTGCCGCTGGGGAGCATGGTCAGCACGATGGCGGCGCCTGCCACGGCCTCGACGGCGCTGTCCGCGGTGGCGATGCCGTGCGCCCGGGCAGTTTCGAGTGCGGCCGGCACGACGTCGAAGCCGGTCACGGTGTAGCCGGCTTTGACCAGGTTGATGGCCATCGGGCCGCCCATGTGGCCGAGGCCGAGGAAGGCGACCGGGCCGGTCGGCGCCCCGGGCCGGCCCGGTTCAGACGACAGTTCAGACGATGACTCAGACGGCGATGGTTCAGACATTGTCGCGCTCCTTCGAAAGCATCAGTTCACGATCGCCCAGCGGCGCAAAATAGGATTCGACGTCGTCGCGGCCGACCTCCGCCAGCGTGGGCGGCTGCCACTGCGGGTTGCGGTCCTTGTCCACCACCTGGGCGCGGATGCCCTCGCGGAAGTCGGGCCCGGCCAGGAACCGCAGCCCCACCCGGTATTCCTGTTCCAGGGCTTCCTCGAGGCTCAGCCCCCGGACCCGGCGCAGGGATTCCAGCGCCACCTTCACAGCGGTCGGCGACTTGGCTTCGATGGTGTCGGCGACCTCGGATGCCTCGCCGCCCACGGTGCGCAGCCGGCGGACGATCTCCTCGGCGTTGTCGCTGGAGTAGCAGGCATCAATCCATTCCTGCTGCGCCGCGAGCACGGAGTCCGGGGACTCCCCGGCGAAGCGTGCGACGGCGGCGTCGGCCGGCTCGCTCTCCAGCGCCTCGGCGAGTTCCGCAAGCTTCTCGGACGGAACGAAGTGGTCCGCGAGCCCCAGGAACAGCGCGTCGGCGCCGCTGAGGTGCGCTCCGGTGAGGGCCGCATGGGTGCCGGTCTCCCCCGGTGAACGGGACAGCAGGAGTGTGCCGCCGACGTCGGGCACAAACCCGATGGTGGTCTCCGGCATGCCCATCCGGGTGCGTTCGGTGACGATCCGGACGGAGCCGTGCGCGGAAATCCCCACCCCGCCGCCGAGGACCAGCCCGTCCATGAAGGCCACGTACGGCTTGGGGTAGCCCGCGATCAGGGAGTTCAGCCGGTATTCCTCGGCCCAGAAGTCGGCCGTCGCGTCGCCGCCGTCGAGCATGTCGCGGTAGATCGCCACGATGTCGCCGCCGGCGCACAGCCCCCGGTCACCGGTGCCGCGGACCAGCACGGCCGCCACGGCGTCGTCGTCCGCCCAGAGTGTGAGCTGCTCCAGCATGGCCGATGCCATGCCCGCGGTGAGCGCGTTGACGGCCCGTGGCCGGTTGAGCGTGACCACGCCCAGCCGTCCGCGGCGTTCGAACAGGACCTCCGCCTCCGGGGACTCCTCGGAGTGCTTCCCCGCCATCAGCTGCCTTCCGGCATCACGAAGCTGGCACCGCTGCGGATGCCGGACGGCCAGCGGGTGGTGACCGTCTTGGTCTTGGTGTAGAAGCGGAAGGCGTCCGCGCCGTGCTGGTTGAGGTCACCGAAGCCGGAGGCCTTCCAGCCGCCGAAGGTGTAGTAGGCGATCGGCACGGGGATGGGGACGTTGATGCCCACCATGCCCACCTGGACCCGGCTGGCGAAGTCACGGGCGGAGTCGCCGTCGCGGGTGAAGATGGCCACGCCGTTGCCGAACTCGTGTTCGCTGCACAGCCGCAGGGCCTCGTCGTAGTTCTCGGCGCGGAGCACACTCAGCACCGGGCCGAAGATCTCTTCCTTGTAGATCGTCATGTCCTTGGTGACGTTGTCGAAGAGCGTGGGGCCGACCCAGAAGCCGCCTTCGTAGCCTTCGACCTTGAGGCCGCGGCCGTCGGTCAGCAGGGTGGCGCCCTCGTCGACGCCGGCCTGGATGTAGCCTTCGATCCGCTCCTTGGCGGAGGCCGCCACGACGGGGCCGAAATCGGAGTCCTTGGCGAGGCTGTGGCCGACCTTGAGGTCCGCGATCCGCTCCTCCAGTTTCGCGACGAGCGCGTCGGCGGTGGCTTTGCCGACGGGGACGGCCACCGAGATCGCCATGCAGCGCTCCCCAGCGGAGCCGAAGCCGGCGCCCATCAGGGCGTCCGCGGCCATGTCCAGGTCCGCGTCCGGCATGATCACCATGTGGTTCTTGGCGCCGCCGAAGCACTGCGCGCGCTTGCCGTTCGCGGCGGCGGTGGCGTAGATGTACTGGGCGATCGGCGTGGAGCCGACGAAGCCGATGGCCTGGACCCGGGGGTCCTCCAGCAGCGCATCCACCGCCTCCTTGTCGCCGTTGACGACGTTGAAGACACCGGCGGGCAGGCCGGCCTCGGTGAAAAGCTCGGCGAGGCGCAGCGGCACCGAGGGGTCCCGCTCGGACGGCTTGAGGATGAAGGAGTTGCCGGCGGCCAGGGCCGGTCCGGACTTCCAGAGCGGGATCATAGCCGGGAAGTTGAAGGGCGTGATGCCGGCGACAACGCCGAGGGGCTGGCGCAGTGAGTGGACGTCGATGCCCGTCCCGGCGCTGTCCGAGAATTCGCCCTTGAGCAGGTGCGGGGCGCCGGCGGCAAACTCCACGACCTCGATGCCGCGCTGGATGTCACCCTTCGCGTCCAGGAACGTCTTGCCGTGTTCCGAGGACAGCAGCGTGGCGAGCTCGTCCAGGTTCTGGTTGACCAGATCGACGAACTTCAGCAGGATCCGGCCGCGGCGCTGCGGGTTCATGGCCGCCCATTCGAGCTGGCCCTTTTCCGCATTGGAAACCACGTTGCGGACTTCCTCGGTGCTGGCCAGCGGCACCCGGGCCTGGACCTCGCCGGTGCACGGATCGTAGACATCGCTGAAACGCCCCGAGGTGCCTTCAACATGCTGTCCGTCAATGTAATGGAATAGCTCGCGAACCATGATGGAATGCTCCTTTGCACCGTGTGATTGCCGTAGTGACGGCCGGGCCGCCTGTGACCCACGTCATCTTCCGCTTCTGAATATACTCGGACTTCCTACTAAATTCCAGAGGCGGGGCCGGCGGGCCGCTTCGTCCGGCAGCCAAGTTCGGTAAGTTAGGGATTGTGAAGATTGCTACCTGGAATGTGAATTCGCTCCGCGCCCGTGCCGACCGTGTTGAAGCGTGGCTTCAGCGCACCGACTGTGATGTCCTGGCCATCCAGGAAACCAAGTGCAAAGACGACAACTTCCCCTGGGAGCTGTTCGAGAACCTGGGCTACGAAGTGGCCCACTTCGGCCTGAGCCAGTGGAACGGCGTGGCCATCGCCTCCCGGGTGGGGCTCGACGACGTCGAGCGCACCTTCCTGGACCAGCCCGTCTTCGGCAAAAACGGCAAGGACGCCGTGCAGGAAGCCCGCGCCATTGGCGCCACCTGCGGCGGGATTCGGGTCTGGAGCCTCTACGTCCCCAACGGCCGGGCCCTCGACGATGAGCACATGCCGTACAAGCTCAGCTGGCTGGACACCCTGCGGACCCACGCCGAGGGCTGGATCCGGGAGGACCCTCAAGCGCAGATCGCGCTCATGGGCGACTGGAATATCGCCCCGCAGGACGACGACGTCTGGGACATCGACTACTTCCGCACCGAGGGCCTCACCCACGTCAGCGAGCCGGAACGGGCCGCGTTCCACGCCTTTGAGGCGGCGGGCTTCCAGGATGTGGTCCGGCCGCACACCCCCGGGCCCGGCGTGTACACGTACTGGGACTACACCCAGCTGCGTTTCCCGAAGAAGGAGGGAATGCGGATCGATTTTGTCCTGGCCTCCCCCGCCCTGGCCGCCCGGGTCACCGGAGCCGCAATCGACCGCGAGGAACGCAAGGGCAAGGGCGCCTCGGACCACGCGCCGGTGATCGTGGAGTTGAGCAACTGATGAGCGCCCGCCAGGGAAGCGGCGTGATCCGATGACGGGCAACCTCTACCGCGGACAGGCCGGGTTGCCGTTCTCCTCCGCGCTGCGGATTTACGAACCCCTGAAGGCGTTCCCGGCGGAGCAGCAGGAGGCCCTGCGGGCCGCGGCAGCCGGGAGCGTTTCCCGGGCGGCCGTGGAAAACGCCGAACTGCTCGCCTCCCTGGGCCGCATCACGCGCCCGGGCGGGGACCCGTTCCCCACCGGGGCGACGGACCTGGTCCGCGTCCTTGCCCCGCGCCCGGACAGCACTCCCCCGGCGGCACCGGATGCCGACGGCGGCGCGAAGACGCCCGCTGCCGGGGAGCCGGACAGCCTGCTGTACTGCCCCAGCCAGCTGGTGCTCCGCGCAGGGCTGGCCGCCAACGCCTTGATGGAGGGCATCCATGGTCCGCTGGCCCAGCTGCTGATCCCGGAGGAACAGCGCGACAAGCACCAGGAGCGCATCAACGAAGTGCGGTCGCATGCAGGGCTGGGCCGGGTGCACACCCGGGCCTCCACCTGGGGCATCCCCTTCAGCTGGTTCTGCCTGTTCCAGGAATCGGACCCCACGGACGTGGTGGAATCCGACGGTCACATCGTCACCGTCCGCATCCGCGCGTCGATCAGCGAAGCCCTGGAACGGGTCCGCTATGCGGTGGCCCATCTGGCCCTTGCCGCGCCGGACCTGGACATGCTGGAGGACTTGACCCAGCTGACCGAATGGCTGGAGCTCTTCCACCCGGAATCGGTGGTGGAGCTGGATTATGGCGCGGTGGCGGACAAGGTGTACCCGGATGACTCACCCATGGATGTGCGGCTGGGCATTGAGTGCCTGGCCGAAGGGGATATGACCGGCGCCGCCGCCGCCTACCGGCGCCTGGCGTCCCGCTGGATCCCGATCCGGCAGCTGGCCCGCGCTTCCTGACTGCGGATCCGTCCGCGGCGGCGCCGTCGTGGTCCGGACAATCAGCTCGTGCGGGGCGACCGCGGAGCGCACCGCCCCGGCGGTGCCGCCAAGCTCGTCCAGGAGCATCTTGGTTCCCAGTTCGGCCTGCTCGTCCGGCCGCTGCCGGACGGTGGTGAGACCCATGGCCTCCGAGAAGTCATGGTCGTCGATCCCGATCACGGACAGGTCCTCCGGGACCCGCACTCCGGCCCGGTTCGCTTCGAAAATGATCCCCATGGCCATCTCATCCGAGGCGCAGAAGATGGCAGTGGGCTTCGGCCCGGGCCTGTCCCAGAGCCGGTGGAACGCATCCTGGCCGCTGCGGACCGTGAAGTCCCCCCGCTCGTCCCACTCCTCGCGGACCTTCAGGCCGGCTTCGGCCATCACGTCCTCGAAGGCTTTGATCCGGACCCGCGGAACGTCGAAGTTGAGGTCGGTTTCGTCATCGCCGTGCAGGAGGGCGATCTCGGTGTGGCCGAGGCCGATCAGGTGCCGGACTGCTGTTGCGGCGGCGGCGTAGTCGTCGATCCCGATATAGGGGCATTCCTCGACGTGCCCGCCGATGACGATCATCGGGATGTCGATTTTTTGCAGGTGTTCGATCTCCTCATGCGTCAGCGCCATACAGAGCACCAGCAGCGCGTCGATCTGCTTGTAGACCATGGTCTTGCTGAAGAGCCGTTCGCGGTTGCTGCCGTGGCCGCCGAGGTTGAACAGGGAGAGGTTGTACTGCCGGGCGTGCAGTTCGCGGTCCGCGCCCTCAATGGCCTTGGAAAAGAACCAGCGGCTGACGAACGGTGCCAGCACGCCAATGGTCATGGTGCGCCCGGTGGCCAGGCCGGACGCCGAGGAGGAGGCAACGTAGCCCAGGGATTCGGCGATGCCCAGGATCTTTTCCCGGGTGGCCGGCGAAACCCTGGGCAGGCCGCGGACAGCCCGGGACACGGTGGCGGTCGACACTCCGGCGGCGGCGGCCACATCCTCAATGCTGACGCCGGAGTGGCCTCCGCGCTGCGCCCTGTCTGTTGTCTTCGCCACCGTGTCCCCTTGTCGACTGGCTCCGGAGGCACCTCGCGGCCCCCGCAGCACTGCATTAGCCCGCCTCCCCCACGGCTACGAATGCCCCTCCCAGGCAACGCGGGGTCACTTACCGCCCATAAATGCCCTTGGGACGGGCGCGAAGTGACCCCGCGTTCACTTCTGCCTGGTTGCCGTCCGTTGGGGCAGGCGACGGCGCAGCCGGATCATTCCGTACAAGGCCACGAGCATGGCCAGCAGGCCCAGGGCCCAGCCAAGCGCCGGCTGGGCAGTCACCTCCATCCAGACGGTGACCACCAGCAGCACAACTGCCCAGAATCCAAGGAACCCGATGATGATGTCGAAATCCTCGCCGGAGCGGACGCGGCGGTGTTCGCTCCGCACCAGCCCGTGGTTGGGCTTTTTGTTCATTGCCAAACCGTCACTTCACCGCGCCGGCGGTGAGGCCAGCGACGATCTTACGCTGGAAAACCAGCACCAGGATGACCAGCGGAATTGTGACGATCGTTCCGGCGGCCATGATGGCGGTGTACGGGATCTGGTTGGGCTGGGCGCCGGCGAAGCTGGCAATAGCAACGGTCACCGGCTGGGTTGCGTCGCTGGAGAGCTGGCTGGCGATCAGGAATTCGTTCCACGAGGAGATGAACGCCAGGATCGCCGTCGTGAAGATGGCCGGGGCGGCCAACGGCATGATCACCCGCCGGAACGCCTGTCCCTGGGTGCAGCCGTCCACGCGCGCCGCTTCCTCGAGCTCCCACGGCATTTCCCGGAAGAACGAGGTCATGGTGTAGACCGTCAGCGGGAGGACGAAGGAGATGTTCGGAATGATCAGGGCCTGGTAGGTGCCCATCCATCCGATGGAGGTGAACAGCTGGAACAGCGGCGTGATGAGGGCGACGCCGGGGAACATGGAGGCCCCCAGGATGAAGCCCAGCACCAGGTACTTGAACCGGAAGTTCAAGCGCGCCAGCGCATAGGCGGCAAACACGCCGATCAGCAGCGAAACGATGGTGACGACGCCGCCGATGAACAAGCTGTTGAGCAGTGCCTGGCCGAAGTGGTTGCCGAAGGACGTGTCGAACGCCGTCTTGAAGTTGTCCAGCGTCACGTGGGTCGGCAGCACCGAGGTGTCGTAGGTGTAGCCGACGTCGCGGAACGCCGTCACCACCATCCAGTAGGCCGGAGCCAGACACCAGATGAGGATCACCGCGGCGCTGATGTAGGTGCGGCCACTGGCCCACTTTTCGCGGTTCTGCGCCACCTTGCGGCCACGGTCCTGCCTGGCCCGGAGTTCGGTCGCGGCGGTCATTTCTTCCCCTTACCTGCGCCGGTTTGCTGCTCCACGACGTTCGCTCCGAGGAAGCGCACGAAAATGAAGGCCACAA
>DASWAW010000002.1:0-4720 GCA_036390955.1 Arthrobacter sp. | reverse complement strand
AGGTCCAGGCCGTGACGACGGGCAAGACCAAAGTGATCGAGCAGTTGCCCCATCACTACAACGGCTCCAAACCGTTGCGGTTCTATACCAACGTGGGTGCAGCTATCACAATCACACTGACGGGCCCGACCTTAAAAGTGGTCAGCTACCCCTTGAACGGGACGATACAGGTGGCGCTTGGCCCTACCGACTTTGTCTATAAAGCGACCGGCAAGAACCTGATCTCGCTCCCAATTGGTTCCGGCGCCCCTGGCATCTTCTACACGTCAGGTCAGGTGACCTGGACTTTGAATGGGCCGGTTTACCCGAATGGGGGGCTCACCGGGCCGGGCAAAATAACGGACGTCTGCGCGCTTCTGGCGCCGTAGCGGATATTCCCAATCCCGCGCCCGGCCGCAGGTAGGGTGTGGTCAGCGGCCCGTTGCGGCCGGCAGATCAACCGAAGGAGCACCCATGGCAGGCAAGTTCGAGGTCTACAAAGACAAGTCCGGCGGCTACCGGTTCCGGCTCAAGGCAGGCAACGGCGAGACGATCGCCTCCTCGGAGAGCTACAAGACGAAGGCCAGCGCCCTGAGCGGTGTCGAGTCCGTGAAGAAGAACGCCGGCTCCGACGTCGTGGACCTCACCGAGGAATCCTGACCCGGAAGCTGCACGGAAAAGCCCGGCCACCCCGTTGCGGAGCGGCCGGGCTTTCTACACCCGGAACCTTCTTCCGGTCACCATGTGCATGGGCGCCGGGCAGGTAATTGTCCGGGTGTCCTGTCAATGCCTGCCCACCCGGGTAAACACCGACGTGACCGCGGTCCGGGCTCCCGGAATGAACCAGACCAGGCCGGCGGCGGCGAGCACCGCGCCGATCCCTGCGATCAGCGGCGCCGGGTTGAAAGCCTCGGTCGCGGCTGCGCGTTCGGTGGCGACGGAGGCAGCAGGCGGGACTGACGCGGTGGCAGCCTTGGTGGGCCGGGCCGCCCGCTCGGTCATGGTGGCAGTGACTGCCGGCGTCACGGCTGCAGACGCGGCGGCCTGGGCGGCGGAAGCTGCAGCTGATGCTTCCGCGTCAGCAACCATGGCCGGGTCCGCCGGGGTGGCTACAGGTGCAGCCGCAGCACCGGCCGGTGCGCCGGAATTGTTTGCGGATGCGGGTGGGGCATATTCGTAAGGCGACTTGGCCGCGGCGTCGTTCTGGTTGGCCTGCGGGGCCGTCACCGGGGCCGGAGGCACAAAGTTGTTGGCTGAGCCGGCGGCGGTGTCCGCGTTCGGGGCGGTGTACGGGGCCGCTCCCGGACCCACCGGCGGCGGGGTGCCCCAGGTCATCGGCTGTCCGTCTGGGCCAAGGGCGCCGGGGCTGCTGTTGTTGACGCCGTTATTGCCGGTGTAGGAGCCGGGGCCGCTGGTCGGGCCGCTTTGGTTGATACCGCAGATCTGCTGGCCCTTGTCATCCATCATGCAGGTCGCCTGGGCCGGCGAGGCCACGAGGAAGAGCCCGCCGGCGGCGAGCAGGGCGGTGGCGGCGACACGGCGTGTCCGCAGGATGTTCACGGGCTATCTCCTCACGGACGGCGTGCTGTCCGGGTCAGCATGATCAGGCACGAAGGATCATGCGTAGACCTGTGGAAATCCCTGCCCGGACATCTCAGCCGAGGAGGATCTCCCAGTCTCCCGGCTCGTGGACGAGGCGCCGGACAATCCCGTAGTCGCCGGAGCCCTTCAGCGCGGGGAGCCCGTCCAGTGCGTCCTTCGCAGTCTCAAGGGAGCCATGGATGACGATGTCGTTGCGCCGCGGCAGGAACTTCACGCCGTATTCGAGGTACGGTTCGGCGAACTCGGAAAACTGCGATCCAAACTGTTCCCGGGTCAGCAGCCGGCCGGGGCCGGCGGCGGGAATCCCGTTTTCAACGAGCTGGACCCGGTAAAGACCCTTCAGCGGGACGGTCAGGACGTCATCGCCGTCACGGAGGCGGACGTTGCCATCATCATCAGGGAGTGGGCCGTTGTCCATGTGGTACCAGAGGATGTCCTGCGGGGTATCCAGGACGGTGACCCGGTGTTCGGCGGGACGGTTGGGCATATAGGTGTCCGGCAATGTCGTCATAGTCCCTCATGTGTGCGGAGCGCGCTGTCCGGCTCACCGGAAGCGGGAGTGGATCAGCGGTCCCAGCCGGGCAAGGTCGCGTCCAGCGCCCGCCAGAGAGCTGTAGCCAGTCGCCCGGCGGCCGCTGCCTGGCGGGCGGTGAAGAGCCAGGTGCCCAGGACGCACTCATCACTGTCGCCCCGGTTCATGTACGTCGGCCAGCGGTTGTTGGCGGCCTTGAACTCGGCCACGGCCTCCAGCTGGGCCGGAAACTTGTCCCTGTCGCGCTTGGCCCGGCGGTCCGAGTCCCAGGCGCCGACGGAATCCAGCGCCCTGCGCTGGCGGGGATCGAGGGTCCCCTTGGTCACCTTGCCACGCTGGGCATGGAGCCAACGGCCCAGGGCAGTCTCGGTCTTGTCCCCGCCGAGCTGACGCGGCATCCGGCCGTTCTCCGTGACGAAGGTGTCGAGCTCATTGATCCGCCGGAGCCAGGAGGGTGTCATCACTCTGGCCGCGGCCGTAGCTTCCTGGATTTCCCGGGCGTACCCGAGCAGATTCGCGGTGTGCTCCACCTCCAGGGAGGGATCCTCGCGGCGGGCGATGACGAGCGCCTTCAGGACCTCGAGGATGTCATCGACGTCGCATTCCTTGGCCACATCGGCACCGGAGTGCCCGCTCCGGTACATGAGGATCCAGTCCTCCAGCGTGCAGTCCTCGACGCTGCAGACTGCCAGGGTGCGGGGCTGGTCAGTTTCTACCATTGGTCCTGGCCTCTCTCTGTTCCATGCCTGCGAAGTCAATCTCGCCGGAAGCAATCCGGGACGCGGTCCTGCCATACGCCTGTTCGATGAAGTGCGCGGCGCCGAGGACACCAACCCGCCAGAGTCCGCAGCCGCGGCTCCAGATGCCGCACAGTTCCCAGTCCCTCACCAATGTCATGGTCGGATGCTCGGAGACGTCCAGTTCCCGCGCCGTCTGATCGATGGTCAGGAAACGCCGGCCGGCCGTCTCGCCGCCTGTCAAAAATGGTCGCGTGGTGCTTTCAAGTTCTGTCACCGGACCAATAGTAGGCGTGAGAGGAGAACAAAACGGCTGACTTGCCGAGTGTGATTAAGGGCACCTACCGCTCAGTAACATCCGCGCCGCGTTCCGTGCAGTGTTCCCGGCTGTGCCGTCGCGGAGTATGGTTTCGCTACCCGGCAAGGCCAAGGAGCACACCGATGAAAGTTGTCACGAAATCACGCGTTGTCGCCCCGGCCGACATCACCATCGACCGAACCAGGGTCGTGGTCAAAGGCGACCGCGGGATCGTCCTGGCGGAGCGCGGCCTCGGCAGGAACAGGATCTACGATATTGTCTTCACCTCCACCGCCGAATCAGCCGTCGGCTACCCGCTCTGTATTGAGGGCGTCCCGGCCTCCGCGGTCATCCCCGTGTGAATCCTGGGGATGGCCGGTTGACGCCTAGAAGGGCCGCTCCTGGTTGCGGTACTCGCGGAGGCTGCGGTCCAGCTCCTGGATGTCGGCCTTGGTGTTGCCCATCGAGCCGTCACTCAGCGAGCCGGGGTTGTTCAGCGCCTGGTGGAGTGCCAGCCAAAGCGGGTTCAGCACGGAGTCGGCGCTGAGCAGGTCCGTTCCCGTGGCGTCTTCCACGAAGGCGCGCCAGTCGGCGAGGACCGTGTTGCGGTCCACGTAGCCGAACTTGGCAAAATCCTCGGCGGTCGGTTCGAAGGTCTCACCGTTTTCAAGGCTGACGAGCATTACGGCGGGCACGGGGCGGTCATACCTCGGAGTAGTCATGGAGCCCATGTGTGCGGCAGCCGAAGGTTCTCTCGGCAGTGACCGGGCTGCATGAGCCGCAGCAACCACGGCTCACCGGGGAGGCTCCGCTGTCCTGCCGTACACATGATGGCCATGAAGATCACCGCGTACATGAACCTTTCCCCCGAGCATGTCTTCTTCGACGAACGGAAAGGGGCACTGTCCCTGACCAGGAAGGCCTTCGCCGCTTCTGTCCCCGTCTACCCGACCGCCGAGATGGCAGCAGCGAATGAATCCCCGGACGCCACCAGGTACACGGTCAAGGCCGACTTCGACGACAGTACGGTCTTCGAGGTGCTCGGGCTGCTCGAAGGCGTCGGCAAGACGTTCGGGACTTACACCGCGGGCTTCTTCTGGGATTACGCGGACGCCTTCGAAGCATCGGCAGGGCTCGGCGCAGGCGGTGGCCGGGGCGAGATCCTCGTCCGCCCCGAGATCACGGAAATATTCGATGATGTCGCCAGCTGGAAAGCCCGGTTCAACATCGACACCGTCGCCAGCGGGCCCCGGTCACAGGACCGGATCCAGATGCGCAGGTTCGTGGACATCGTCGGAATCACGGCATGACGGCCCTCGCCGACAACGTAACGCAGGTCGCCGCTGCACTCGACACTGAGCCGGAGGCCCGCCTCGCGATCTCCTTGGAGAACCTGAATCTGGCCGAAGACTCCTGGGACATTGGCCTCGACCTCGTCGGAAGCTACGCCGGCGGTGCCGATCTGGCAGAGCTGAGCGACGTCCAGGCTTATGACGTGGCGCGGTTCCGCCGGGCGACCGGCATTCTGAACGGTGAGGTACTGATCGACGGCGTCTCCTACCGGGACCTCGC
>DASWAW010000001.1:0-1856 GCA_036390955.1 Arthrobacter sp. | reverse complement strand
CACAGTTCGGAGATCGCCCTGGAAGCTCGCCGCCTCGTCCGCATGGCCGGCGCAGGCCTGATGCTCGCCGCCCTCCTGACAGGCGGCGCAGCCGTACCGGCGCAGGCGATAGCCGGGTGCGACTGGCAATACGTCACGACCGGCAGCGGCATTTACTGTGCTCAGCCCGTTCTTGCGGCCACGCCGACGTCGTCTCCTGCTTCTGCCGGGACACTTCTGACGCTAGACGGCAGCGGCTTTGAGCCCGGGGAGCAGGTCCAGATCATGGATTCCGGCTCCGTGGTCGCTACGGTGAACGCTACGGCCGCCGGTGAGTTCCACTACGGCTGGACGATGCCTGACTGGAGCCCGCTCGGAGCGACCCTCACGGCAATCGGTACAGTCTCCCAGTACGCGACACGGCCAGTCTTTGTGACTACAGCGCGGGCCGTCATTGTGTCCGGCGCAGGAGGCATACTCAGTGGCTGGACCCACCTCGAGGCGCTGGACATCACAGTGAACGGCCAGCCGGTCGCGGGGCAGGCCGCAACGGCCGACGGCACCTTTGACCCCTCGGTGCTCCCGCGCGGAATGGCGACCATCCGCGGTATCCGCAGCGGCGGGTTCTACAGTGGAATGACGTTCGGCGCCCCGGTGTATACCTCGCCGATGCCACAGCCTGCGCCGCCTGCTGCACCCGTTCCGGCCCCGGTCCTAGCACCTGCCCCGGCTCCCGTCGTTGCTCCTGTGGCACCAGCGCCCGTGGTTGAAATCACGGCACCAGAACCCGCGGTGGCCGTTCCTGCTCCTGCGCCGATGCGTCCGCAGCCGCAGGCGGCTGTCGCCCTTGAGACTGCTTCGACCCCTGCGGACAACTCCGCAGCGGTCGTGGTTTCCCTGGCCGCCCTGGTCTTGAGCGTCCTGAGCCTTGTCCTTGCCGTGCGGGCTTGGCGCCGGGCACGGACCGCACGGCTTTTTGCACTGGTCGAACGGTACCTGGCCCTGGCATCGCCGGACGGTGGGGATAAGGCCCCGCTCCGGTCAAGACGAGATAGGGATCAGTCATGACCGGCGGGCCTCTCCTGCAACTTGTTGTCGCACCCCTGCTGGCGGTCGCCCTGTTCGCCATTCCGGCGGGCGGGGCGCTGCCGAGTCCGGTCGCTGCTGCATCGGCTCCAGCTCCGGACCCGGCTCCTGTCCTGAACACCCGGGTGCTGGAAGGGGTCACGGAGCCGCTGCCTGTGGCGGCAGAGCCCGTCTCGGCCATGCCGGCCGAGACGCTGCCCTGGATCACATCGGACGGGGTCATTCCCTCGGCGCCGGCGGACCCCGGCACGCCGTTCACAGGACAGCTGGCAGCGCCGAAGGCTGACGGGCTGACGGTGTACGAAGCGCCCGGCGGAAAGCCGTTCGGACTGCTGCCGACTCGGTCCGTGGATTCCGAGGGCTCGGACCGGACCTGGATGCCGGTGATCGGGTCCTCCGCCGGCGGCTGGCTGGAAGTCCTGCTGCCGGCCCGCCGGAACCTGCCCAGCACGGGCGCTCCGGTCAACGGTGCCGCCGGCTGGATCCGCACCTCCGAGGCTCTTGCCAAGGCGTCAGCGGTGGCTGTCGACGTCGACCTGACAGCCCGAACCGTCACGGTTACCGATGCCGGCACCGCAACGGCTGCCTTCCCGGTTGCGATTAGCGGGGACATGGAGACCGTCCGCGGTCGATCTTTCGTCATGGGCCGCTATGCCACGCTGGCGTCCCTGCACTGCAGCGCGGAACAGATGCTGGTTCTCTCGGCACAAAGTGAATCCGCCGACGGCTATTTTGGCCAGGCCACCGCCGTCCAGGCCGTGCACGCCTTCTCGGAGAACTGCCGGCGGATC